>JAQYOU010000018.1 GCA_028727105.1 bacterium | reverse complement strand
TCCCAATTACCCTTCGCACAATCATATTTTGATGAGTATAATTTTCTTAATTCTGGCATACTCTTTGTCATTTCTTCAGAGTCTACATATGGCGGATTTCCAATCACTACATCAAATCCATCCTGCTCCTGGAACACCCTTGCAAAGTCGATTTGCCAAAGCACAAATGGTCTAGATGCTTTACTTCTGGCTTGAAGATAGCGTTCATATTTTCCAGTGTTGTCCATCGTCATCTGCGTCTTGACAAGCTCGTCCTTCAGTGACTCTATGGTTTTTTTCAGTTCCTGTTTCTTCGTTGTGTCATCGCAACGGAACAGAGCATCCTGTGCTTCAAGCAGGGACGGAAGTATAGCATCGAAAGCATTCTGGAACATATTCTGTTGTTGATTACTTTTACTCGTGCCGATAGCGTCGTTAAAGTTGATGAGTTTAATGCCTTCGAACTCATCAACCAAACTGTTTCCGCAAACAATATTGCACTCCAGATTTGGAAGCGGTATCGGATTCTTATGTCCATCCAGCGGACTGTTCGCTTCCGGATTGATTTCATCATCAATAACAAGCGATAGCCACAGACGTAACTGTGTGATATCGACAGCAGACGGCTCGATATCCGCTGCGAAGATACAGTTTTTGATCGTCTGTAACTTCAGAGAATACGGTGACCGCTCATTATTATACATATTTCTTGTCTGGTAAGCATTCATAGTGATTGCCATATAGGCAGAGATATTCTGCCTTGCACGAACAATCTCATTCAGCATTCCGAGCGGGAACGCTCCAGATCCAACCGCTGGATCTGCAACACGGATATTCGCCAGTGCATTGTCAATATCCTTCAGCCGGTTAACGACTACATTGCCATTCTGATCAATCTTGTAGATCTTCTCAGAAATCAGCATGTCATGTTCACCCTGACGTCTGTTCTTGGCGGTGTCCTTGTCCTTCATGAAGTCACCTAGGAGAATAAAGTCACGGATATCCTGTTCCTTCAACCCAGTCTCTTTAATCAAATAGGAGATTAATGACTCCTGACACATGTAGTGGACGATTTCTCTTGGCGTATAGAATGCTCCCTTGGATTTACGATCCTTCACTTCCAGCAAGTTTTCGAACACCTTACCGAGCATCTCCGGGTCAATAGCCACTTCACGCTCCAGTGGTTCATCTTCACTCATAGTGAAATTGTATCGATCAAAGATATCCAGAATACCATCCGCATCACGGTCACCCTTCTCATCCTTATTTGAAAAGACGCTATTCGGGATGGCAAAGTCATTGTGTTCCCAGTCATACCCGTCGATTGGCTCAAAGAGGCCACCTGACAGGAACGGGATGCGACAGTGAAGTGCCGGAGCGTATCCCTGCTCGCCACGATTCACATTTAGTGCATTATAGAACAACGGCTCAAGGAAGTCATCGAAAAAGTTAGCCTGTTTCCGCTGTGAAAAGTCAAAGAGTGTACGCATGAATGTCTTGGAACCGGTACCCCATGCATTTCCTTTAACACAAGAAGCGAGCACAGTCTCATCAGCATCGGATAATTCATCAAGCGCTCTTCCGGATAGTTTGTATTTATCCTCAGCTACTTGAACATATACACGCGGGATGAGCTCGCGAGATTTTGCGCCGCGTGCATAGAACGCATTCTTATACTCCTTGGCATTCATTTCTTTCGGCCATGCAGATACACCTAGCCATCCCTTCTTTTGCAGGAAGTACAGGAATACAATCTGCCCCATGAGCTTCTTCGCAAACTGTGCTGACGTGAAGTTATGCTGTTTCGCTTCAATAACAAAGTCCGGATTTGCCTCCAGCGATTCACGAAGCTGATGGAACTTCTCACAATACAAATTGAAGAACTCCTCTGTGACCTTTTCTACAGAGAATGCCTCCTCCAGATCATCGAGTGTCGGCTGAGCAGCATTCGGATCATCAATGATGAATCTTCTAAACCTGCTAATTGCTGTATGGCATGGCTCATCCTGCCCAACGAGATAGGAATACCTCTTTGCAGGTGTCATGTTCTCGGTTGTGTTTAGCTTGCCGTTTTCAAACTTAATCTCATAGTCAAGCCGCACAAATGACAGTCTCCATTTGGGATCGCCTTCTGTATAGAATGCAACAATGGCTGCATCCGCATTACCCGCCTCCATGAGCTTCTTTGCGTAACTACGCTGTGTACTTCTGGAGTTCTCGACATAGGATTCCTTCTTTAGCTGAACCGCGAAAATAATCATGGTTTTCCCGTCAGGATCGGTGTAATTACCCACATGGGCAGATCCTTCGATATGAGACGAGAAGTTCGTGTATTCCTTGTGAAATCTATCCGGAGCTACAATCTGGACCGCAGGGAATATCTCACGAATAAAGTCAGTATAATTCGAAACATCGTATTGGCTGGTCAGTATAGTTTCAATTTTTCTTATCGTCTGATTCATTTGCTTGCCCCCGCTTTGAGATAACAGGATAAAATAACCTGCTTTTCGCCATCAACTTTTGACTGTTGCTGCTTTTTGTCTTCGAAATAGGATTCCGGCACCAGCTTCATAATTTCGAAATATAGTTCCAGAACATCGCCTACAACCTTGCTCTTTTTCACAACATCCTTGGATATACGTGCCGGTATTTCACCGTCCTCCCAGCGCTGTATCAGAATGTCCAGCCTTGCTTCCTGATCATCCGTGAGTCGTGGTTCGTTCTTCATTGCCTTCAGCATGCGAATGACCTTAGCATCGTTTCCAGAGACCATTACTTTCTCTGTTGTTATGGTCTCTTCTTCGACAAGCATCTCATCAAACGCATCGCTGTTTTTGTCATATTGATCATAGAAATCGCTGCCCACATTGACTTTTGGATCATCTGGCTCCGACTGAATGAGCCGGATAGCTTCCATGAAGGAAAGCTGTTTTGTATCCTTTCCGGTCTGGAAGAAGGTCTTAAGCGCACCTTTACGAATGAACCCAATCGTGGAATTGGTCTCCATTCCCTCTGCGTGTTTTCCTGCCTTTGCTTTCTTCGGCAGTCTCTTAATCTGGGAGAACAACGTAGGATCATTATCCCGGATCTGACGGATGATTGCCAGATAACCGAGTTCCGGATTGGTGCTTTCTTCATCTGCATCCATGTCTTTATTCAGATCATCAAACAGCCCCTTCGGTGATACGTCTTCTTCATCAGAGAGATATTTGAAGTCCTCGCCAAGCGTATCGTGGAAGGCCTGCAACTTTTCTAAGATACGTTCCTCCATCGGTAGCTGTTTCTCGCTCTGAGCTGTCGGAAAGAAGTTAAACACATAAATGCGATCAAATTCCGTACCCACACGGTTGATTCGGCCAACGCGCTGCATGATCCTTGTCGGGTTCCACGGCAAGTCATAGTTGACCAGTACATTGGCACGGTGTAGGTTGATACCTTCTGCCAGTACATCTGTCGTAATTAGAAGGTCATATTTATCATTATCCTTTGACTGATTTTTCGGATTAAAACTATCCTCAATCTCTACCTTTAATGCCTGAGAGCTCTGCCCTGAGAAGTAGATCACAGCATCTCCGTAGATATCCTTCAAGTTATCATTCAGATACTCTGCTGTTTCCTTTGACTCGGTGAATACAATCACCTTTTTACCTCTCATAATCCGATTAGTTGTAAGATTCTTCTTGAACTCATCCAGTTTCGGATCACTTTCTACCCCGTTCCAGAGATCCTGCAAATACTGGAGTTGCGCCAAATCCTGCCTGAGATCCCGGATAAACCTCGGCTCGAACTCGTTCGTCTTGAACTTCATGACATCCTGCTGCTCGATCAGATACATCAGTTTTTCGATATTACCATCGTCCAGAAGATCGTAGACATCGATGTTCTTGCTGATATATACATTGCCGGTCTCTGCCATTGCGATAAATTTTTGATAGGATTCGATGAACCTTCCCAACGTTTTTCTGAACGCATAGAAGCTGCTCTCAAGACGCTTTACAAGGATGCCCTTCATGAAACCGCCCATGTTGCGCTGTGCAGCAAGCATCTTGGCGTGTTTCTTTTTATCCTTCAGATACAGTAATGGTGTATATCTTGAATAACCAAAATCCTTGATGGTTGCGATTGTTTCAGTAAAGGCCTCGTTTGTGGTCTCATCAAATTCGTAGATGATTTTCTCCGGGCTACCCGCCTTTGGGAATGTCAAGCCCTGATTCTTTAGATCATCTGCGTAATATTCTTCAATTTCACTTCTGGTACGGCGAATCATAACTTCCCGGAGTAATCTGTCTCGGATTACCTCTGAATTGCTCCGCAACTGTTCCATATACTCCGGCGAACCTTTATCAAACTTTTTTAGTTTGCCGTTCAGCCCTCGGAAGAATCCTTCAATATTTCTAATGCCGTTGATTGTTCCGCTCTGTTTAGCCTGGAACAGATACAACTGATTTTCAATATCGCTGGTGTAGTTGTTGATTGGCGTTGCCGATATCAGCACAACTTTTTTTCCACGGCATATCTGATGGAGCAGCGTAAAACTCTCGGTATCACTATTACGGAACCGATGTGCCTCATCGATAAAGACATAACTATACTTATCAGTACCCTTCTGCAACACGCTCTCTAGCTTGCCTAGCGACTCCACATCGCATCTGGCGACGTCAAATTCCTGAAGTACAGATCTCCAGTAATCTACGAGTACCGGTGGGCAGATAAACAGCTTGTATGTGTTCCGGTTGAAAGAATTAGCGAGCATGGCGCAGATATAGGTCTTTCCCAGACCTACAACGTCAGATATGAAAACACCGTTATACGCATCCAACTTCTGCTTTGCCTGCGTGACCGCATCAATCTGATACTGTAGCTTCATATATCCTTCCGGAAGTAACGTCTGGAAATTCTCCTTGTCCGCATTGATCTCTTCCTTAAAGAACTCATACAGCGTTTTCAGATACAACTGATACGGTGTGATATCGTCTCGCATCCACGTATGATTCTGGACGGTTTCGATATATGTCTCTTTAATATCCTCGCCCTTTGCCCAGAGCTCTTCGAACTTATCGAGTGCGAACTGAACATCCGGAGCGTCTTTCAGTTCGACATTGAACTCCAGATTATTCAGAAGCCCTGCCTCCGAGAAGTTGCTAGAGCCGGTAATAACGCTACCGTACATATCCGGAACCTTCTCCGGATCTTTCCGCATGATATAGACCTTTGCATGTATCGGTGCTTCTGTATAAAGACGCATCTCCAGCTTTCCGGATTTCAACCAGTCAATGAAAACTCGCACACCCTTCTCCACTTCGGAAGTGGTGGCTGAGTTTTCGAACTCACTCTCGATGGTCTCTTCCAGTATTTCTTTTCCTTCCTTGCGTGTAAATGATGTATATTTCACGTCTTCCTTGGCACGATCAATAATCTTAACCGTAAACCGATCAACATTAAGACCAACGAGAATCCTGATTTTCTCTACGCTTTCGAGCGCCGGATATAATTTGAAGAATCCGCTCGTTCTGAAATAACCTACCAGAACATCAAAGAACTGTGTGTTGCTCTTCAGTATGGTAGCAAAGCGGCTATACAAATCCCGCTCCGGTTCATTCGTGAAAAACTTTAAATCATTCTGAATCATTCTTTCTCCCTTCTTCTCCGGCGCGCCCACCAGCTCCATGATATCTCCAAAAGCTCGAGACTGTCCAAGACAATGTCCGCATCCCTTTTACCAAACATCACATAAGAATACATATTATTACTTCCTTCGTTTAGAAGAACAATGACAAACTGCCATAAGTCGGTCCCCATCCTAGGAGTTTCTTGTTCCCTTCAAAGTATGTTTTAACCAAATATCTATACAGCCTTTCACTTGGCCAGATATGCTCGTCATCGTAATAATAATCCATCGGCAGTTCCAATAATGGGATGTATGAATCAGTTATTGCCTTGAAATACAAATGTACTTCATCACGATAACCAATATAACCTTCCTCATCCATCTTCATTTCCCGATTACGATAAGGCTCAAAATCTAAGGCATTGCAATATGGCAGAAAAACTTCCATCTCCTCATCAGTCAATCTAATTGCATGAGAAAAAGCTGTTTCTGCTTCATACTGTTCATCCTTAATCATCTGAGTCTCAAATCCTGTTTTCTCATTTCTGATTCTCTTAGCTGGAATAGCAACACTATGTGTCCAAGTATGCTCACCCCACTGTTCTGTCTGAACACCCTCTATTGCAGGCATTTGTCTTTTCCAATCATAAACTTGATATGATAGTTCCCTTTCAGGAATATTCAGAAGCATAATACTTGATCTATTTCCATCTCCAATTACTTCTCTGTATTCAATTTGAGAAAAATAAACTGCACCTGTCATGATTTCTCCGTAAATTGCAATGACAAATTGAGCACTACCTAACTTGACGAATCTTACATCTGAATACACCTGATTGAGAAAAGCCCCGAAGAGCTCCTCCGGTGTTAGACAGTCAAGAATCTTTTTTTGTTTTTATCCGATATTGCTAGGATAATTAACGAAATTATGCGGGATCAAACTCGGAAAATGCTTCCTGTGCTCGTTCCATACTTTTTTCCATCATCATTATCGCAACACGGATGTATCCGCCGGTTGCACAATAACTCTTCATACATGCCAGATTACCATTGAGAAAAAATGATGCCCCTCTAAATTGAGAATTACGATCATTTAGTCTTTCAAGGATATACACTCTGTTCTTTACTTTCACGCTCTTTATTATATAGAAATCAACAAGATTATCATTATCATAGAAAATAAAAACGATCTTATAAATTAACCCGTTATCCTTGTTTGCTGTTTTACCGAATACAACTAAATCATATCCATCCTCTCGCTGATGTCCTAGGTCTCTCGTTTCTATTTCATTTTCTTTTGTAAAATCAATAAATCGTTCGTATAAGTTCATTTATCTCACCAGCAGGAATTTGTCTGTTTACATCGGCGTTCCAACTTCAATTAGGTTGCCGTCTAAATCGTAGAATCGGATTATTCGCTGTCCCCAACTATGCGTCATAAGATGATTTACATATTCAATAGAGGGATACAGTCTTTCCAATTTTTCAACAAATGCCTCAATATCCTGTTCTTCAAAATACAGTTCGCAAGCGTTATTTTGGGGAAGAATATCCCTACCTAAAAATGATTTCCATATTTTCTCGTCTTGAAGGACAAGACCTTCTGTTAAAATCATATTGCCAGCGTTGTCAAGCACCAAATCTATACCAAACAAGTCATGATAGAATTTTCTCGATTTTTCTATGTCTTTTACCACAATCAGAACATTCTTCAATCTCATAACACTTCTCCTTCAACTTCTGACTTATATGTACAATTTGTTTTCCTTTCTACCGGAACAGACCTTCTTCATTTTTCGTCCGGCGATAAAGCTGACAAATTTGCTGCACTTTCTTGCTTTCTTCGGACAGATTGCAACGCAGTGCATACAAGAAATGCATTTAGCCTTATCGGTCAATTTCGGATTGTCCAAAGAAATGGCCCCCGTCGGGCATTCTTTTACGCACAGACCGCAGGAAGTGCATTTTCTGTTAGCAACAGGCTTGAACGGAACACCACCGTATTCTCGGTATGGTTTTTTTCCGGGGAATTGCGGTGTCCTTTGTGTTTCGCGGATTTGCATGATTTTAGCGGCAAATTCCAACAATTCCTTTTCGTCCTGCCGATCCGGGCGCCCAGTTCCGAATTGGTGCATCAAGGAATGCTCTGCGACAGCCTCCATTCCGGCGATACATACAAAGCCCGATGCTTCCAGAACATCCTGCAGTTCTAACAAGGTGTCGTCAATCGCACGGTTTCCAAACACCGCCGCAAGAATTGCCTTCGTACCGTCTGCTTTCACATTTCGGAACATATCCGCTACGACCGACGGAATGCGTCCGCCGTAAGACGGTACAGAAACCAAACACAGATCCTCTTTTTCAAATTTCACCTTCATCAATTTATCCGGTTCTTTGATTAGGTCGATTTCTTCAGATTCCGGATTTGTCCCTTTTGCAACAATATCTGCTACTTTCTTTGTACCCCCGGTTGGGCTGAAAAATATGTTATAGAATTTCATAATGCGCCTACTCCCTTTCTGGAAAATGAACCCAGTCTCCATTGATTGCCCGTAAAACTTGGCGTCAATTCTAAAAATCTTCCAGTTTTACATCTCCTTCATCATCTGGCAGAAGACAAAGGTACCCCTCTTCCTTTTTCCAATCCTGGATTTTGTCCGACC
>JAQYOU010000017.1 GCA_028727105.1 bacterium | reverse complement strand
ACAAACAGGTGCTATGCACCCAGCCGGGAGCATAGCGCCGTTTGTTGTCAGCAGCCCGTTTCACGGTCTGCGTGTAGTTCCTTGTAAACTGACCTAAATATTGTTAATAATAACAAGGGTTTGAGCATCCGTTATGATGTTGAAAAAATATATATCAAATCAAATGTGTTTTCTAAGGCAAATTATTATGATGGAGTAGCAACATACATTCATGAATTATGCCATATGTTTGGAGGGGATTCGTCTTCTTCATTTAGTGAGGCACTGACTTATGCAGTTGTAATACTGATAGAAAATCATACTTCTGTTTTGGAAGGCAAAGAAAAATGGGAACAAATCTTTGATACGTTAACGGGGCTTGCGCAACCGGAAAAGGTATGCAATTCAAAGCGGCCAGAAGTGAGGATGGAAGATATGTGTAATCTGAATGATGTATCATAATTATATGAAAAAATCTATATGCAAAGAAGGAGGATCTTGATGTTATGGGTGGAAAAGTAGTGGAATGTGAACTAGACCGGATCATTCAGTGTGCCGTAGACCTGGGCATAGAATTAGATATGAAACAAAGCATAGAACAGTGGATAGAACAGATTAATAGACGTAGCTTTGAGATAGGCCTAGAGCAAGGCATAAAGGAAGGCATAAAGGAAGGCATAGAACTAGGCCGCGCGCAGATCATCGAGAATATGCTAAAAAATAAGAAAACTCCGGCAGAGATCGCAGAGTTTTGCAGCATTGAGATGCAGGAGATTGAGAACGTTCAGAAAAAGATGCTGGCAAACATTTGATTTTTTGAAGGTTAGTATAAACTTTTCTTGCACTTCTCGTGCATAAGTGCTAAGATACAAAAGGTAACTGTTCTGGCAGTTAAAAAATGGGGAGCTTGCAGAAGCAGGCTGAGAGTAAGCTGTGTCGCTTTAACCCACGAACCTGATTTGGGTAATTCCAACGTAGGGATACATAAGGACTTCTTTTTGATGTGTTTTGATCACCAGAAGCTGTGTCGTGCATTCCTGCGGACACAGTTTTTTTGTCGTATCGAATACTTTGTCTCCGATACGACAAAAACGCTCCGCGAGGATGCGCAGCTCGCGGAGAAGAAGGTTGCCTAACGGCACCGCTCGCGCGCGATGAATGCGCAAAAGCGCATTCTATCTTATTTCAAATGGCAGATTGGGGGCACCACCTTCTGCCTTGCATACAAAAGGAGGAAAAACGTATGGCAGAGTACACCACACAGATGGGCGCCGCCCGCAAGGGTATCATCACTCCGCAGATGGAGATTGTGGCAGAAAAAGAACACATGGCACCGGAGCAGCTGAGAGAGCTGATCGCAAAGGGGGAAGTCATCATTCCCTGTAACAAAAATCACAAAGCATTAAGTCCAAGCGGCGTGGGCGCGAAGCTCACCACCAAGATCAATGTGAACCTTGGTGTGTCAAGGGACTGGAAAGACGTGGACATGGAATATGAAAAGGTCCGCGCAGCAGTTGATATGGGCGCAGAGGCGATCATGGACTTGAGCTCTTATGGAGATACAAGAACCTTCCGCCGGAAACTGACGGAAACCTGTCCCGCAATGATCGGAACCGTTCCGATCTATGATGCGGTTGTATATTATCACAAGCCGCTGGGTCAGATTACGGCGCAGGAGTGGCTGGATATCGTAAAAATGCATGCGGAGGACGGTGTGGATTTCATGACGATCCACTGCGGAATGAACCGTGCAACAGCCGCCCGTTTTAAAAATAACAAACGTCTGATGAACATTGTTTCCCGCGGCGGTTCCATCATGTTTGCCTGGATGGAGATGACAGGGGAAGAAAATCCGTTTTATGAGCATTATGATGAAATCCTGGATATCTGTCAGGAGTACGACATTACGATGAGCCTTGGAGACGCCTGCAGACCGGGATGTATTGCAGATGCAACGGATACTGCACAGATCGAGGAGCTGATCACTTTGGGCGAGCTGACCAAGCGTGCATGGGAGCGTGATGTTCAGGTCATGATCGAGGGACCCGGTCATATGCCCATGAATCAGATCGCAGCAAATATGGAGATCCAAAAGACCCTGTGTCACGGCGCGCCCTTCTATGTACTTGGACCACTGGTAACAGACGTGGCACCGGGCTATGATCACATTACCTCGGCCATCGGTGGCGCGATCGCAGCAGCAAACGGCGCAGCGTTCCTGTGCTACGTGACACCCGCGGAGCATCTGCGTCTGCCGAATGCGGAGGACGTGAAAGAAGGTATCATTGCGGCAAAGATCGCAGCTCACGCAGCTGACATTGCCAAAGGAGTCCCCGGTGCGGCCGACTGGGATTACCGTATGAGTGAAGCCCGTAAGAAGCTTGACTGGGAGGGCATGTTTGCACTTGCCATGGATCCGGAAAAGGCTAGAAGATATCGAGCCGAGGCTGCGCCGGAGAAAGAGGATACATGCAGCATGTGTGGAAATTTCTGTGCGGTTAAGAACACCAATCGCATACTCGATGGAGAGATCGTAAGCATCTTTGATGAATAATGGAAAGATAAATGATTTTTAGCAGAAGAAGTCATGCAATGTTCGCGACTTTGCACGTAAGGTGCAGAGCGGACATGCATGACTTCTTTTGTTATACATAATAAAATATTATTTTTTGTATAATACATTGTTGACAAATAATATTATATGATATATAGTATTAAACACAAAACAGTATTATACAAATCAAAATAAACAGAGCAGGGAGTGATGGAATGGTTTTTAACACAGGAGCGGCACTGCTGGATGCCATCGTCCTGGCGGTCGTATCCAAGGATGAAGAAGGAACCTACGGATACAAGATCACGCAGGATGTGCGAAAAGCAATTGAAGTGTCTGAGTCCACACTTTATCCGGTATTGCGCCGTCTGCAAAAGGATGACTGTCTGGAAGTATATGACAGGGAATGTGCAGGGCGAAATCGCAGATACTATAAGATAACAGCGGCCGGTGAAGCGCAGCTGAACTTATATCGGAGTGAATGGATGGATTATTCAAGGAAAATAACTGCAATGTTTGCAGGAGAGGAGTTAGTATGACAAAGGAGCAATTTTTATTTCAATTGGAACAAAAACTGCTCGACATCCCGGAGGATGAGCGGGCAGAGGCAATGGAATATTACAGGGATTATTTCAGTGATGCCGGACCGGAAAATGAGGAGCAGGTGATCGCGGAGCTCGGTTCGCCGGATAAGGTGGCGGCCAGCATCAAAGAAGGGCTGCGCGCAGGAAGAGAGGATGCCGGAACGGTCGGACAGCCGCCCCAGACGCGCGGAGCGGCAAAAAGCTTTTCAGAGGCCAACAAAGGCCGGGAGCAGACGGATTCCAGAAGCAAATGGATCCTCATCATCCTGGTGGCGATCTTTACCTTCCCCTTCTGGATCGGTGCGGTTGGCGTGATCTTTGGCGTTCTGGTGGCGATCGTGGCAACTATTTTCGGAATACTTGTTGCGGCGGTTGCGCTGGCGGCGGTAGGACTGGTGGCGGGAGTCATCTGCGTGATCGTTGGAATCGTAAGGTTCTTTACCGGCGGATTTGTCGCAGGGTTGATGACAGTCAGTATCGGACTGTTAATATTTGCAATGGGTTGTCTGTGTACGGCGGCACTCATTTTTGTGCTGGGGCAGGTGCTTCCGTGGGCATTGCGCGGAATTTCAAACCTGCTGCACAACGGATTTCATAAAAGGAAGAGGGTGGAAATGAATGAATAAACTGATCAGAGCGCTGTTGATCACCTGTGGTGTGTGTGTGGCAGTCGGAGGCGGCCTTTTGATTGCCGGCATAGCCCTGGGTGGAACCTGGGATGATGCGACGGTTACGATCGGCGAGGAGGAGTATGATGTGCGGGATGCATGGGATGATGGCTTGTTGAAGTTTGAAGGTAAAACATCCTATGCGGAGGATTCCGATCAGCCGGAGTCCGGTGTGATGACGGGAGAACTGGAAGAAACTGCGGATCAGATCCGTGAATTAAAAATGACGCTTCGCAGCTGCGAACTGCAGATCACGCAGTCCAAAGATGATCAGATCCGTCTGGAGATTGAAAAAGATATGGAACAGTACTTTGATGTGCGGCGAAAGGAGCATACATTGACCATCGAAGATACCAGAAAAACCAAAAAGCAGTTGAAGGCTGCAAAGGTTACACTGCAGATCCCTGCGGATCATGTCTTTGAGGAAGTTCATATGGAAGCAGGTGCAGGTACGATCCGGATCGATCGTCTGGTGGCGAATGATATCGATGTGGAAGGCGGTGCCGGAAAGATCGAGGCACAGACACTGATCGCAAATCAAGAGCTGGATGCGGAGATCGGAGCCGGTGACTTCTATATTAAGGAAGCTATACTTGGAGATACGGAGCTTGCATGTGGTGTCGGTCATTTTGAGATTGAAAGCTGTGAGCTGAATGGAAATGCCGATATCAGCAGCGGCGTCGGCGAGGTCAATGTCGGCATTCTTGGAGAAAAGAAGGATTTCAATTACGATCTCAGCTGTGGAATGGGAGAATTGCAGGTGTTTGACGATTCTTTTACCTCTCTTGGAAAGGACAAAGAGATCAATAACGGCGCAAAGTACACGATCAAGCTGGAATGCGGAATGGGAAGAGTGAATGTATACCAGGCCGGTTCATCATTATAACAGGAATATGTAAAAATGGCCGGAAGGAAACCGGCCAGAGCATAAAAGGAGGAAAAGCTTATGGAAACCAAGAGACTTACAAAATCAGACAACAACAGAGTATTATGCGGTGTGTGCGGAGGGATCGGAGAGTATTTTAACATTGACCCGGTTGTGATCCGTCTGTTATGGGTAGTGTTCTGCTGTCTGGGCGGTTCCGGGATCATTGCTTACATCATTGCGGCGATCATCATTCCCGGTAAAACAGCATAGCGACAAATGAATGGGAGAACCGGCAGCGTCCGGTTCTTCCTGTTTTTATACTTTTTTAAGTTGACAATTTCCATAAAATAGGAAATACTGTAACTGCGCAAGCAATTCGTGATAACAACAGAAAGAAGACGATTGTATATGAAACAAAGAGAACGATCAAAAGACGAGATTCCTTTTAAGGAGATGACTCCGGCGCAGAAGCGCAGTTATTTATGGGACTATTGGCGGATCCCGGCGCTGGTCGTCATAGTTGTGGCAGTGTTTCTGATCTCATTGATCCGTAGCATGGTAACTGCCAAGGAAATGCTGCTTTCAGTAACAACGGTGGATCTGGGTGATGACACACGCATTGACGCTTACGTGGAACAGTATGCGGATGAAAACGGAATTCCAAGGGATCAATTGGTGCTGGGAGATATCGTCATCGGGTCAGCTGCAGCGGGGGGTGGTGCATCCTCACAGGCCGGAATGGCGTTTTATGTGCGGCTCCAAGGAGGAAGCGAGGATGTGGTGATCATGCCGGAGGAAGTGTTCCTTGAGTATGGGTCCGGTGGGTACTTCCTGGATCTGACGGACGTGGTGCCTGCGGAGTGGCAGGAGAAGCTGATACAGGTAGAGCAGCGCTACGATGAGATGGAAGAGCTGCAACCGGAGCCAGTGGCATGTGGTATTTTTCTGCGTGATATTCCCGGAATGCCGGATACGCCCTACTATGAAAACGCAGTGATCGCCATCTCCTACAATCCGGATCATCCGGAGATGGCAGAGGATTTTTTGAATTCTTTATTAAAAAAGTAACTGCAGTTGCGATATTGTAAAACACAAAAAAATAGATTATAATAGCTTTGTGTGTCAAATGATAACATTTATATAGGAGAAAGCGACGGATGAGAAAAAGGAGAAAACACGGACTCCTTCTTAGAATAGGTGTCATAGGAATGGTGCTTTCTCTGTGTGGCTGCGGTAGTACAAACGCAAGAGAGACACAGGCGCTTTTGGATCAGCTTGCAGCAGGTACGGCCGATGCGGTTCAGGCAGCTGAGGTAGCGGGAGAACTGCTGGAAGAACAAAATAATGTCGGGCAGCAGTCTGGCGAAGCGGTGACATTGCTTCAGGTCGAAAGCCATACGCCGGAGGGTGTTGCAGGAGATAAGTTAAACTGTACCGTCAATGCCATCCTTGCAGCAGACCGGGAGTTTTTGGGCGGTTATCCACTGGATGAATCCTTCTTATTCTGGTTTCGTGCGCAGTATGGGGAAGCTGCATTCAGACAGGTGGCGGTGGAAGCCTCCGCCGGGGCGGATGTGCAGATCTGGTATGAACAGTCCGGAAGCTCCATTCATGTACTGTGGCTGGATTACTGCAGGCAGTTCGGATTGCACAGCGAACAGTTGGACCGTGTGACCATGCAGGAATGTGCATCACCGGATGAAACGGTGATCAGCTTTACGGGTGACATGAATTTTGATGATCGGATCGGAACGATGCAGCATTTAAAGAGCAATGGCCTTGGAGCAGCGCTGAGCAGCGATGTGCGGGCGGTGCTTACCGGATCGGATATCCTGATGATCAATAACGAGTGCACCTTCAGTACGCGGGGAGAGGCCATCGCCGGAAAAGCCTACACGTTCCGCTCGGATCCCTCGAATGTTTCCATTCTGCAGGAGCTGGGTGTGGATATTGCGGGAATCGCGAACAATCACGTCTGTGATTATGGTTTCGAGGCTTTATCGGATACGATCGCGACCCTTGACGGAGCGGGTATCCCGAATGTGGGAGCAGGAAACAATCTGGATGAGGCAAAGCGGCCCTGGTACTTTGTGGCAAATGGAAAAAAGATTGCTTTTGTTGCCGCTACACAGATCGAGCGCACTTATAATTATACAAAAGAAGCAACAGATACCACGCCGGGGGTGTTGAAAACACTGAATCCGGATAAATATATGGAAGTAATCCGTCAGGCAAAGGAGCACAGTGATTATGTGATCGCCTTTGTTCACTGGGGTACGGAAGGTACCAATTATTTCGAGGCGGATCAGGTGGCTTTGGCTGAAAAGTTCGTGCAGGCCGGTGCAGATGCTATTATCGGCGGACATACCCACTGCCTGCAGGGCATTACATATATCGAAGAGGTTCCGGTGATCTACAGTCTGGGTAATTTCTGGTTTGGAAGTACGGCCACAGACGGTGTCAACAAGAAAGACACCGGGATTGCCCAGGTGATCATTCGTGCGGACGGCAGTATGCGGTTTCGCTTTGTGCCGTGCGTACAGCAGAACCGTCAGACTTATCTGGTGACGGATGAGGCTGAAAAAGCGCGCATCATTGCTTTCGAGCAGAGCCTGTCAAAGGGTGTGACCATTGATGCGGATGGATATGTGGATAAATTATATTAAACTAATATATATCAAAAAGAAAAGAGGAAAAAAACATGAGTAAGAAACCTGTAGTTTTAATGGTGCTGGATGGTTATGGATAAAATGACAATCCCGAAGGCAATGCGATCGCAATGGCGAACACGCCGGTCATGGACAAGCTGATGAAGGAATGCCCCTTTGTACCCGGCAATGCTTCCGGACTGTCAGTTGGTCTTCCCGATGGACAGATGGGAAATTCTGAGGTTGGACATATGAACATCGGTGCCGGCCGTATCATTTATCAGGATCTGACCCGTATCACCAAGGCGATTGAGGATGGTGACTTCTTTGAAAACAAGGTACTTCTGCAGGCAATCGAGAACTGCAAGAAGAACAATTCAGACCTTCATCTTTGGGGCCTGTTATCAGATGGTGGTGTACACAGCCACATCACTCACCTGTACGGCCTGCTTGAGATGTGCAAGAAAAACGGTCTGGAGAACGTGTATGTACATGCATTCTTAGATGGTAGAGATACACCGCCTGCATCAGGTAAAGACTATGTCGCTGCACTGCAGGAGAAGATGGACGAGATCGGCGTCGGAAAGATCGCATCCCTTTCCGGACGTTATTACGCAATGGATCGTGATAACAACTGGGATCGTGTGGAGAAGGCTTACAAGTCACTGACCACTGGCGAGGGTGTACAGGCAGAGGATGCGGTACAGGCTATGGCTGATTCTTACGCAAACGATGTGACAGACGAGTTCGTGCTTCCCACTGTGATCGTAAAGGATGGCAAGCCGTTATCACTGGTAAAGGACAATGATTCCGTGATCTTCTTTAACTTCCGTCCGGACCGTGCACGTGAGATCACAAGAGCTTTCTGTGATGATCAGTTTGCAGGATTTGAGCGTCCCTTCTTAAATCTGACCTACGTTTGCTTCAAGGATTACGATGAGACCATCCCGAACAAACTGATCGCTTTCGAGAAGGAGTCTGTTGAAAATACACTTGGCGAGTACCTTGCAAAATGCGGAAAGAAGCAGCTTCGTCTGGCTGAGACCGAGAAATATGCACACGTAACCTTCTTCTTCAACGGTGGCGTGGAGGAGCCGAACGTAGATGAGGCCCGTATCCTTGTAAACTCTCCGAAGGAAGTTGCAACCTATGACTTAAAGCCTGAGATGAGTGCGCCTGAGGTTGGCATGGACCTTGTTGAGGCCATCAAGTCTGATAAATACGATGTGATCATCATCAACTTTGCGAACCCTGATATGGTTGGTCACACCGGTGTGATCGAAGCAGCAGTGAAGGCTGTGGAGCGTGTGGATCAGCTGGTTGGTGACGCTGTACAGGCTGTCAAGGATGTGGATGGCGCAATGTTTATCTGTGCAGATCACGGAAACGCAGAGAAGATGGTAGACTACGAGACCGGAAAACCGCACACCGCTCATACAACAAATCCGGTTCCCTTCATTTTAGTGAACTATGATGATTCCTATACACTGCGTGAGGGCGGATGTCTGGCAGATATCGCGCCCACCTTACTTCAGATCATGGGCTTAGAGCAGCCTGCCGAGATGACCGGAAAGTCATTACTTATAAGAAAATAATCAAAAAGAAAGAAGCTTCGTCCAACCCACGAGGCTTCTTTGGCGAGAAGCCACATCGAGATGGAGCGTTAGCGGAATCGAGATGGGGACTGAATAGTTACAATACATGAATATAAAACAGGAGGAAAAAGAAATGAAAGAGATTAAACCCATGAAAGAGGGAAAGGTCAGAGAGGTCTATGATAACGGAGATACCCTGATCCTTGTTGCAACAGACCGTATTTCAGCTTTTGATAATATTTTAAAGAACAAGATCACTGACAAGGGTGCCATCCTTACCCAGATGTCAAAATTCTGGTTTGAGTTCACAAAGGATGTGATCCCCAATCACCTGGTTTCTGTAGATCCGGCAGATATGCCTGAGTATTTCAGACAGCCGCAGTACAGCGGAAACAGCACCATGTGCAAGAAGCTGAACATGCTGCCCATCGAGTGTATCGTGCGCGGATATATCACCGGAAGCGGCTGGGAGAGCTATCAGAAGAACGGTACCGTCTGCGGAATCCAGCTTCCCGAAGGCCTGCAGGAGTCCGATCAGCTGCCAGAGCCCATCTATACACCGACCACAAAGGCTGATCTCGGCGATCATGATGAGCACATCACCTTTGAAGAGAGTGTAGAGATCTTAGAAAAGCTCTATCCCGGAAAAGGCGAGGAGTATGCAACCGCCATCAAGGATGCAACCTTAAACCTGTACAAGAAATGCGCAGCATACGCAAGAGAGCGCGGCATCATCATCGCTGATACCAAGTTTGAGTTTGGCCTGGATGAGAACGGACAGGTTGTTCTCGGTGATGAAATGCTTACACCGGACAGCTCCCGTTTCTGGCCGGTAGAGGGATACAAGCCCGGACAGTCACAGCCGTCCTTTGACAAGCAGTTTGTCAGAGACTGGTTAAAGAGCAATCCCGACAATGACAATTTACTGCCCGATGAGGTCGTAAACAAGACAATTGAAAAATATAAGGAAGCGTATGAGCTTTTGACCGGAACCAAATTTACCAGATAGTTACAGCATAAATTGGAGAAAATACATGAAGGATCAGTCAGAATTAACGGTAAACGTAACGGAAGAATTGCATGAGGAATGCGGCGTCTTTGGTATGTACGATTTTGATGGCGGTGATGTAGCACCTTCTATTTATTACGGATTGTTTGCATTACAGCATCGCGGTCAGGAAAGCTGTGGTATCGCAGTCAGTGATACGGAGGGACCGAAGGGGAAGGTCCTCACACACAAGGACATGGGACTTGTCAATGAAGTTTTTACGCCGGAATCCTTGGAGAAACTGAAGGGGGATATTGGAGTGGGCCATGTGCGTTATTCAACTGCAGGTGCGTCCACAAGAGAAAATGCTCAGCCGCTGGTACTGAATTATGTAAAAGGTACACTGGGACTGGCGCATAACGGAAATCTGATCAATGCAAATCAGCTGCGAAGAGAACTGGAATACACCGGTGCGATCTTCCAGACAACCATTGACTCAGAGGTGATCGCTTATTACATTGCCAGAGAACGTCTGAAATCAAAGACCGTCGAAGAGGCAGTGCGAAGAGCAGCAGAAAAGATCAAGGGCGCCTATGCGCTTGTGGTCATGAGCCCCAGAAAGCTCATTGGAGCAAGAGATCCCTTTGGATTTAAACCGCTTGTGATCGGTAAACGTGACAACGCATATATGCTGGCAAGTGAAACGTGTGCATTGGAAACCCTTGGCGCGGAATATGTGCGTGATGTGGAGCCGGGAGAGATCGTTACGATATCGCCGGAGCACGGGATCACTTCTGACCGGACGCTGTGCCTGCCGAAGGAGCAGCATGCAAGATGTATTTTTGA
>JAQYOU010000016.1 GCA_028727105.1 bacterium | reverse complement strand
CTTTCATAGCTAGCCTCCTTATTTACAATGCATCCTTTGGACAATTCTGAACACACTCAAAGCAAAGAATACATTCTGTGCCATTTTTTCGTTTTCTGGAATTATCCGTAACATCTACTTCCATCGGGCATACCTTTTTGCATTTTCCGCAAGATATACATTTGCTTTTATCACATGTAATTCGTAATAGCGAAAAATAACTCATAGGTTTCAAAAATACAGTAATTGGACATATGTATTTGCAAAATGCACGATTATCCTTAAAGGCAAATGCTAATATGATCCCGACCGTATAATACAGTACATTTCCTACAACAAACGCCCAAAACATAATTTTTTCAAAATTGCCAACCTGCGCAAGGAACAATGCCGAAACAAATACAAGCGATGCTACGAACGTGAGATACCTTATCCAGCCAATCTTTTTTCTTGGTGTTTCAGGAACTTTATATGGTAGGAAATCAAGTACCATTGCCGTCCAACAGGCATAACCGCACCAGCCTCTGCCGAAAAGTAAAGGTCCAAAAATTTTTGCGACCGCATAATGAATGGTTGCAGCTTCAAATACCCCTGTAAAAAGATAATACCAGAATCCCTCAATCTGCATATTTTCATTGCTGATTAACCCCAAATATACCAGCATGTATAATCCAACCAGGAGCTGAGTCACACGGCGAGCATGCTTATACTTTTTAATAAACAGAAATATTCCAAGAGATATTGAGATTCCAATATAACTGAAATTGAACAGATAAAACAAATTATCCTTTGTCAACCACAGAGTAACTGCTATGGTTTCGAATATTGTCAACATAATCATTGGTAATATATATTTTTTCATCGTGATTCCTCCTACGAAAATTTTGGATATTCTACTGAGCCGTCAAAATACAGAGTAACTCGTTCATCCAATTGTTCTTCTCCTAACAGAATTACCTCTGCATGATCCTCATGCCATGTAACCTCCCAACACCTACTGCTGATAATTCCACCGTCATTTCGTAATTCAAAGTCTGTTTGAGCTATCTTATTTTTGCCTTCCACAAGGACTAGGCGTCCACTCGCAGAACCAAAAGGCCACTCCGGCTCTCCGACTGCCTGAAGTTTCAATTCGTATGTTCCATCGGGCGAAACAGATGTATCGCAAGTTGTCTTCTTGTAATTTGCCGTATACGAAATGCAACACCAAAATACTACAATCACTGCAAAAAGCGAGCCCATAATACATAGCAATATTTTTATAAATTTCTTCATTCGATTATCCTTTCAAAACAGTTCTCTCTAAATCATCCACCGAAATCATTTCATATTCTGATGTAAAAAGCCGCTTCAACGAATACAAATAGACTACTCCCCAATAGTAATCTGCAAGCTTCATACTGGAACCTTCTACCATGCTCTTTTCTTTTTGTCCCTGTTCTATAACTTTTGCCGTATATTGGTACAACTCCGTTTGATATGTGGTATTCTCTGATGAATACTCCTTATTTTTTTCCAGCAGCAATTGTGTATTCAGCGCAATCATGGCTGCAAAGTTTTCATCCGTTTCCAATTTTTTCATAATCGTTTCCGATAAAATTCGAATTTTTTTCTTTGCACTGACAGGCATTTTCACGAGCAACTTCATTTGATTAAGTGTCTGACTTCCGTCTGCAACTTTTAATATTTCTTGGAATAGTTCCTCCTTTGACTCAAAATATACATAGATTGTCCCCTGTCCAATCCCAATATTCTTGGACAGATCACTTATTTTAGTTCCTGCAAAACCATTCCTTGCAAAATATAACAGTGACTTTCGCAAGATAGTATTTCTCATCTCTTCCCGAATCTCTTGACAACGTTCTTTTGACTTTGGCATAATCCACCTCTTCTATTGAATGAATATTTTTTCATTCATAAAATAGTACATATCCCATATTTTGTAAAGAACCTATTGCATTCTACAGACTATTTTTATAATCATTCTTTCACTCGGTATTGATAATCCGGTATCTGTTTCATTCCATCATTCAGAATATGATTCCCTAAATACTGAAAACTACCATCCTGTGCAAACCGTACCGTTAGCTCATGGGTAATGAGCGCATCATCGCAAACGACCATGTCACAAACCGCATCTACCGTTAATATGACTGTTCCATCTTCATTTTCTTTGATGTTGACAACCTCCGGCAGGGAAGTTCCAAAGAAGGTAGGAGCATAATTAGAGCACCCAATTCTCGCCCAAAGATAAGTCTGGTTTTCCTCATCAAATTCTGCATACTTCCGTATCTGCTCTGCTGTTACAGGAAGATACTCCATAATCAGACTTTCAAACGCTTCCTTTGGAATGCCATTTGGATAATCCGCAGAATTATACTTTTTTCCATATTTCATTGCATACAGATATTCATACATTCCGTTGTAATCCAATTTCTTCATATGTTTATCATCCCAATTGGAGCATAACATGTTATTGCCCTTATAACCAAGACTTCTCACGCATTTTTCAGACATTTCACGCTGCTCCTCCGTCATTGGTTTTATTCTGATCAGGCAGCTTCCGTCCACAATTTCAGTGACTTCCGGTGGCTCCGGTACGCACAACTCATAGCAGAACCATCCTTTCTCTGTATAGTTCCAGTTTTTTATCCTAGTGTAGGATATATAGGACATTCCCGATTTTCCCTTCTCATTCCACACGCTTCTCGCACTTACAACATACATATCTGAACCGTCAAAAATGAACTTCATTCTACCTATACTACCATCATCATGTATCTCGTAAATTACTACAGAACCGCTTTTCCCAGACACGCAATCCTGAAGAAAAGAATCCACGCTTTCGTAATTTCCCATATTTGAATAGGGCACCGATGTCGTAACCGGATACTCCGTTTCCATTAACTTTTTCTGCAGTTTAAAAATAATCTCATCAGACAAAACAACATTGGATGCAGTTCCTTTATCTGCATCTTTGTAAATGTCATAAATACGTTCCATCATTGCCCTGCATTCATGCTCGGCTTCCTTCTCTTCCTGTTCATCTACCGGAAGGTCATAGCCGTTTTCCCACTGTTCAGCGACTTCTTCCTGTGATTCTTCAGAAACAACCGGAATTTCAATTACTGCATCCGAAACTGTATCTTCTTCCAAAGAAACTGAGATTTTACTTTTGTTATGTAGACCCATCACAAATATGGCTGATCCTATCATAACTGCCCCAATAACAGTCCTCGTAACAAATAGTATATTTTTTTTGTTCATATTGCTGATCTCCATATACTCTCATAGAAATGGTTGTTTTTACATCGAAACTCATCGTGACAAAGGGCGCTTCTCGTGGCAATGGGCGATGGTCGGGACAAAAGGAACGTCCCCGATGCCTACGGCAATTCCAATTCTATCTGCTCGATAGAATTAGAAAGATACCGGAATGTTCCGTCCTCAAAGGGTTGGACCTCAACTGTATTCCGAAACGCGAGATCAGAATTATAATCCGGCCATACTCCGTCTACAATAAGTGTGAGCGTTCCGTCTGTATTTTCTGTATAGTCAACGACTTCCCCAAACGGCGGGTATGGACTGCCATAGATCATCTCATATTCATAACTATTGCTGCTGTCATCATACCCACAATGCTCTCTCAATTGTTCTACCGATACCGGAAAATAAGTGGTCATTATCTTTTCGTACTCCTCCGCAGGAATTCTCCAACCCTCTATTTTCAGATTTTTTCCCGTGTAGATCCGATAGATATCTTCATACATGCAAGGCATCAGAATGTCCGCTACATTACTGCTGTCCCAGTTTGTGGCAAGCATATTGTAGTTCACATAGCTTAGGCCTGATATGTATTTCTTTGTCAGTTCCCGGCATTTTTCCGAAAGAGGTGCTACCCTCCAATACTGCCTTAGGCTTGCATGAGTCATAACTTCTTTATACGCATAGATGAAATATCCCTTTTCAGTTAGTTTTATTTCAGCAACATCACATACAGAAGTTCCTTGTATTTCAGGTACTCCACCTTCCTTCCAACGCACTCCTATGTAGTAGGTCTGTAGCCGCTCTTTCCGATAAATGAAGGAAAATGCTCCGATCAATCCATCTCTCTGTACTTCGAATACCGTAACCATCGAGTCCTGTCCATTCAGATAATCTGTATAAAACGTTTCTATTCCTTCTGGATTCTGCATATTTGTGTCTTCTTCTACACTTACGAAACCAGCCTTCCCAAATTGCTCCACAACTGCTTTCCGCTGTTCACTTGTAAATTCACTAACGCCGGAGGAATAATTATCAGCATCTGCAATTATCACATCCTGATAGATATCTTCGACGGATTCTGCTGCCGTCAAAACCGTACTCTGCAGCTGCTCCTTTTCCTCTTCCGAGATCAGACAATCTCTTGCTTGCGGAATGAACCAATATGCTGACTCTGTAGAAGGTTTCTCACCCTCGGCTTCTTCTGTTTTTGCTCCTTCACTTTCTGTTCCTTCTGTTTCTGCTTCTGCAGCTTCTGCTGCTTCTACTTCTTCTGTTCCCGCTTCTTCTGTTCCCGCTTCGCTATTTTTGATTTGTACTGGTGACTCACATACTTCCTCTGTCACTTTCTTTTCTTCCGTAAGCATCCGTTCCCAACAGATCATTCCCGCTATTACCACAATCAGCAATATCAAAATCGAAATACCACATCCTCTAAGTATCCATTTCATGGCTTTCATTCTTCGCCTCCGTACAATTCTTCCCATTCCTCTGCTGTCAAGCGCGGTGTATGCCATGTTTCCTCGCCATTATCCTCTGAAGGTATGATTTTATTGGACACATATTGTACCTCTCCATCCTCCAAAGGACGGATGACAACCTCATGCGCATATACCTTGGAATTTCCCGAATGTGGAAATACCACATTCGCTGTGAGAGTAATTGTTCCATTACGGTTCTCCTTGAATCCGACCACCTCTGAATATGGATATTCCGGGTACTCCACTTCTTCAAGGCATCTCGGCTTATATTCATAGGTCAGATCCTCTGGATCATAGACCGCTTTGGATTGCAGCGTCTCACTATCAATATTGAAATATGTCATGATAACGCTTTCAAATTCCTCTTTTGGAATCCGATCAACTACATTACCTGTCAGGTTGTCATCTGCAACATAGGGAACACGCTGACCAGTTACTTTTGTATAAAAAATGTCATACATATCATAGAAATTCAAATCTCCGAAATCGTCCTCGCTCCAATCTACAATAAACATATTATTCTTTTCGAAGCCGATTGAGCGGAGATATTTCCGACTCAACTCCCGATAGGTTTCGTCCAATGGCAGTACTCGAAACGCAGTATGTTCTTCTACTCCGCTTAATGTAAGAACATACAATTCTTCTGAAAACCAGACACCGGAAAACATCAGGTAGCCTTCCTCGGTATAATTCCAATACTCTGCCTGATAGCTTCCTGTTACCTCTCTTTTCATATCTCCGTTTTCATACTTGTAATAGCTTCTGACCACATCTACATTTCCGTCTTTTGTGTGCAGATCATATTTTACAAATCCACCTAAATAACTGACTTCAAAAATTGTTATTTCTGCTTCTTCCTGTGCATCCACCTTTTCACAAAATTCCAGCACCTGCTCCGGCTCAGTCATATCAATCTGATTTTTACTGTCAACTGCTGAATAACCATTTTCTCCAAAGCGATTTACAATACTACGGATTGTTTCCAAATCCGCTGATTTATTTTCCTCTTCTGCTTTTTCATAAAGATCGATGCAGAGGCTTATCATTTCATTTTCAGCTTCCTCTGATTCTTCCGGAACAGACTGAACATCTCTTCCTGTTTCCGAAACCGCAGTTTCTTCCGGTAGTATATTACTACACCCCGAAATACGAAATATCAGCCCCAAGCCAATGATCATTAAAATCCGCTTCCGGAACCAGGCTGTCTTTCTTAACATCATATCCACTTCCCCCATTCATTTGCTTTTCTGATATGAACATATTCTATTTTCTATACACGCAATAATTTTCATATTACATTTGTAAGATTTAAGAATAAAAAATTTTGTCTATAGTCCTGCCGTACTTTATAAATATTACATCAGTAAGATTTAAAAGTCAAGATTTCTCTAAATGACAAAAGCGACAGTCTCTTCGACTGTCGCCCTGCTTTTGTAACAATTATATGACCTTTTTACATTGCACTCATCATGACAAAGGGCGCTTCTCGTGGCAATGGGCGATGGGCGGGACAAAAGGAACGTCCTCGAAAGAAATCAACTGTTTTGTTATAAGAATCCTCTCATCGCCTTGAACACCAAGTGCATTTAAAGCCTGTTCCAAATTAATCTTCATGTTTGCCATAAGATTTTTAACAGATATAGCCTTTTCTCTTATTGCATATTCTTTTGCATATTCTTCAACAGCTTCACACATTTCCTCACGTCCCTCCTCATTTTCTTTGAAATGCCTCACTCCCTGTGCCAGCGCATTATAATGTATGTTTTCTGGGTCTGTTTGACGAAAATCCTTCATTAACCGACCAATTTCATCGTTACCCTTATAATTACCATTCACGTAAATGATATGGGAACCATCATCAAATAATTCATCCGTTTCTTTTACATAGCGGTCGATATGATACAACGGTAAACCCTTCCTGAACTTGTCATGCTTATAAATGAATATCACATAGGAATCCTTAAGTACCTTAAATTTCTGTCCTTCCACCAGCATTTTAGAATCGACCATGCTACTATGAAATCGAGCCCGCCTGATATGTGCTCCTTCCGAGTTTCCCTGAACCTCGATATCAATTTCTTCTCCATTTACATCAATGGCATGTACATCCAAAGTAATATTACGACCGCCAACGACAGGATTTCTTAACTCATCCTGTCCATCTACGCAGATCACTTTGATATCTCTACCAAGGATAATCCGAAGAACAAGCTCAGTTGCTTCAATATTTTGATCAAAAACCTTGCTCATCAAGTCATCATCAAACAGCGTGAGTCCATCCACCAGTATATTGACGGCATTCTTTTCCTGAACCAGATTATTTTTTTCCATTTGTTCTGCCATTCCATCCTCCCTCATATTAGCATGTCGTAACATCATGGCAGAAAAAAATTCACCGTGGCTATTTTGAACAAGTACTAATATTATAAATCATATAAAAACTTTAATCAATAGTGGTACCTACTCATTATGCCATCCGTCGTTCTGATACTCAATACGCCATAATCACTGTTTTATTTTTTTATTTTCGTCATATCTACCAATCATGTCCTGGAAAATATATAGATAAACACATAATAAGTGTAAAATTAACTTCTGAATCTCTCCGATTACTCCCACATTCTCGTTACTTTTGTGCAATATTTACCGTATAAAAAGAGCCCTTCGCATTTTACGCAGGGCTCTCTACGAAACATTTGTGCAATTTTACCATACATTTACATTCTTCCCAGCAGCTTCTCATAAATCTCTTCATTGAAAGATGTTTGGACCGTACATCTTCTGGTTGAAGTGGCAGCTCTTTCAGCCATGCAGGTAAAGCAACGTAAGCATTTTACGATTTCTTCGTCTCTACCTTCTATTACTTTTCTTGGAAGTTCGTGATCAGCTAACAATGCTCTTCCCATATAAACAATATCTGCTTTTCCACTTGCAATGATCTCCTCTAACATCTTCGAATCATTCAGTCCACCGATGGTCGCCACCGGCTTGCTGACATGCTTTTTGATCTCCGCTGCAAATCTACATCTGTTTTCAATAAAAATATCCGATACAATTATATCCTTATTTTGTCTTGCATAGTCTTATTTTTCATTTTACATTTTTCAAATTACAGAGTATAATACATCCGGCAAAAAATTTCAGGAAATAATAACATGCTCATACATGTACGAAAAAATGGAGGAATGGGAAAATGAACAAGGATCTGACCGTTGGAAATCCGCAAACGGTACTCTGGAAATTCTGTCTGCCTCTCTTTGGCAGCATCATTTTTCAGCAATTGTATAACATCGCGGATAGTCTGGTTGCCGGAAAATTTATCGGCGAAAATGCATTGGCTGCTGTCGGAAACAGCTATGAGATCACACTGATCTTCATTGCATTCGCATTTGGCTGTAACATGGGATGTTCTGTGATCGTGTCGAAGCTGTTTGGTGCAAAAGATTATAAAGGAATGAAAACCGCCGTTTACACCGCCTGCATCTTCAGCGGCGTGGTATGTCTCCTTCTGATGATGGTTGGGATCATAGGCTCCGGGCTGCTGCTTTCTCTCATCCGGACCCCTGCGGAGGTATTCGCCGACTCGAAACTATATCTGGATATCTATGCCTGGGGATTACCCTTCGTGTTTTTTTACAATATCGCAACCGGAATTTTTTCTGCGCTGGGAGATTCTAAGACACCCTTTTATTTTTTAGCGGTATCTTCCATTTCAAATATTGCGGTAGATATCTGGTTTGTAAAAGCCTTCCATATGGGAGTTGCCGGAGTCGCCTGGGCAACCTTTATCTGTCAGGGAATCAGCTGCATACTGGCAATGGCCGTTGTATTCCGCAGGCTCGCGAACATCAAATGTAAAGAAAAAGCGCCGCTCTTCGACTTACGGATCCTGAAACAGATCGTATCGATCGCTGTTCCGAGTACCTTGCAGCAAAGCTTCATCTCCCTCGGAAACATCATGATCCAAAGTATCATCAACGGATTTGGGGCGCCGGTGATGGCCGGATATTCCGCAGCCGTGAAATTAAACAACCTGGTCATCACCTCATTTACCACCCTGGGCAACGGTATTTCCAATTATACCGCCCAAAATCTTGGTGCCGGGAAGCTCACACGTATCCGTCAGGGCTTTTCAGTGGGAATAAAAATGGTCTGGATGCTTAGTTTACCGCTGTTTCTGCTCTATTTCTTTGGTGGAAGTATTGTTCTGAAACTGTTTATGGATGAACCGACAGCACTTGCCATGCAGACAGGAATTATCTTTTTAAAGATTCTTTCACCGTTCTACTTTGTGGTGTCTGCAAAATTAGTAGCTGACGGTATCTTAAGAGGAGCCGGAAGGATGAAAAATTTCATGATAGCCACTTTTACAGACCTTACCCTGCGCGTCCTTTTAGCATTCTGCTTTTCAACGACCGTATTGGGGGCAACCGGAATCTGGTGCGCATGGCCGGTCGGCTGGTGTATTGCAACTGTGCTTTCTATCCTTTTTTACCGGAAAGGACCGTGGGCTGCACCTACAGATTTTTTATTTCTTCATTGATCAGATCCTCACTGTCAGCCATCGCCTGCAGCGTCATGGTCAGCAGTTTTTCCAATTCCCAGCCAAGCTGCTCTGCGCCCCGCTCAATGACCTCTCTGGAACATCCGGCCGCAAAGACTTTGCTCTTGTACTTTTTCTTTGAGGCAGAAGGAACGTCCCTGCGTGCCTACAGCGTCGTCCGCACCAGCTTCGGGCGATAGCCCTCTTTTTCAAGCGTACCTATGATCTGCTCTTTGTGCTCGGTTCCGAAGCACTCTAAGGTGATGCGCAGCTCCACTGCCGCGTTTCGGTTGGTACTGACAAACTGGTTGTGCTCCAGCTTGATGACATTACCCTGTACACCCGCGATGAGTCCGGATACCTTGCACAGCTCACCCGGCTTGTCGGGAAGCAGTACAGATACCGTAAAGATACGGTCGCGGAAGATCAGTCCCTGCTGTACCACAGAGGACATGGTGATCACGTCCATGTTTCCGCCGCTTAAGATGGATACCACGCGCTTATTCTTTGCCTTTAATTTCTTCAACGCTGCCACCGTCAAAAGGCCGGAGTTTTCCACTATCATCTTATGGTTTTCCACCATGTCAAGGAATGCAACGATCAATTCATCATCCTCAACGGTAATGATATCGTCCAGATTTTTCTTAATGTACGGAAAAATCTTTTCCCCCGGTGTCTTGACTGCCGTACCGTCTGCGATCGTGTTGACCGCAGGCAGCGTTGTCACCTTTCCTTCTTTAAAGGATTCCTGCATACAGTTCGCGCCCGCAGGCTCCACACCGATGACCTTGATCTTGGGATTTAACAGCTTTGCCAGCGTGGATACACCGGTGGCCAGTCCGCCGCCGCCGATGGGAACAAGGATATACTCCACCAAAGGCAGCTCCTTGAAGATCTCCATGGCGATCGTTCCCTGACCGGTGGCTACCGCCAGATCATCGAAGGGATGGATAAAGGTATATCCATGCTCCTTCGCAAGCTCTAAGGCATGCGCGCACGCCTCATCATATACATCGCCGTACAACACCACATCTGCACCGTAGCTCTTCGTGCGGTTTACCTTAATGAGCGGTGTCGTGGTGGGCATGACGATGGTCGCCTTGCAGCCGTAGCACTTTGCAGCGTACGCCACACCCTGTGCATGATTTCCCGCAGATGCGGTGATCAAGCCTCTGGCACGCTCCTCATCGGTGAGCGTGCTGATCTTATAGTAGGCACCACGTACCTTGTACGCACCTGTAAACTGCATGTTCTCCGGTTTTAAATACACTTTATTTCCGGTGAGATTGCTCAGATAATCGCTGTAGACAAGCTTTGTCTCCAGTGTGACCTCCCGCACCTTCTCACTGGCTTCTTCAAATTTATCTAATGTCAGCATCTTTTTCTCCTCTCACGGTCGCTGCATCCTGTGCATCGATCCGCTCCTAACCTTTACTCATCCTTATTTCCATCGCCTCTGTCAAAGAGCGCATTTACAAAATCGTTGGAATCAAACTTCTGCAGATCGTCAATGGTTTCACCCACACCGATGTATTTAACCGGTATACCCAGCTCTGACTGGATCGCTACCGCGATACCGCCCTTTGCCGTTCCGTCCATCTTTGTCAGGATGATACCTGTGATATCTGCGACCTCCGCAAACTGCTTCGCCTGCGCCAGCGCATTCTGTCCGGTGGTGCCGTCTAAGACCACCAGTGTCTCACGGAATGCTTCCGGATACTCACGATCAATGATCCGGTTGATCTTTCTGAGCTCCTCCATGAGATTTTTCTTATTGTGCAGACGTCCTGCCGTATCACACAAGAGCACATCCGCATGGCGCGCCTTCGCTGCTGCCACTGCATCATAGACCACGGATGCCGGATCTGCGCCCTCCTGGCCGCCGATCATCTCTACACCGGCACGATTTGCCCACTCTTCCAGCTGGCTGCCTGCGGCCGCACGGAACGTATCCGCCGCTGCCAGAACAACCTTTTTCCCCTGCGCCTTGAGCTTTCCTGCCAGCTTTCCAACGGAAGTGGTCTTTCCGACACCGTTCACGCCGATGACCATGACAACCGCCTGCTCGTTTTCAAAACGGTATGCCGTCTCTCCCACGTCCATCTGCTTTTTGATGCTCTCGATCAGCAGTTCCTTACAGTCCGCAGGCTCCTTGATATGCTGCTCCTTCACCTGCTGCTTTAAGTTTTCAATGATCTCTTCCGTGGCATGAACACCCAGATCTCCCATGACTAAGATCTCCTCGATCTCCTCGTAAAAGTCGTCATCGATATGGGAAAAGCCGCTGAATACAGCGTCGATCCCCTTTACGATATGATCTCTGGTCTTTGTCAGCCCTGCAACCAGTCTGCCAAAAAACCCTTTTTTCTTTTCTTCTGCCATTCCTTTTTCCTCTCTTACTCATCCAGATCCGCTTCCACCAGATTCACCGATACAAGCGTGGAAACACCCTTTTCCTGCATCGTGATACCGTACAGACGATCCGCAGAGTTCATCGTGCCACGTCTATGGGTGATAACGATAAACTGCGTATTTTTCGTCAGCTTATGCAGATATCTTGCGAAGCGGTCCACATTGGAGTCGTCCAGCGCCGCCTCGATCTCGTCCAGCAGACAAAAGGGTGAAGGCTTCAGGTTCTGGATCGCAAACAGCAGTGCGATCGCTGTCAATGACTTTTCTCCACCGGAAAGCTGCATCATGTTCTGCAGCTTCTTTCCGGGCGGCTGTGCGATGATGCGGATGCCGCACTCCAACAGATCATGCTCCTCATCCTCCAAAAGCTCCAGCGTACCCTTTCCGCCTCCGAACAGATCCTTGAAGGCCTTGTCAAACTCCCGCTGAATGTCCGCAAATTTCTCCGTAAACTGCTGACGCATGCCTGCATCCAGATCCGCGATGATCTTCATGAGCGTCTGCTCTGCTTCGATCAGGTCATCATGCTGTGTCTTCAGGAATGTATAGCGCTCGTTCAGTTCTTTGAAATCCTCGATCGCATTGACGTTCACATCACCCAGCTTTCGGATCTCATCCTTGACACCGGTGATCAGCTTCTTTAATTCCGTAAGCGTGTAGGATTCTTCTCCGCGCAGAGGCAGCGCATTGTGATAAGTCAGCTCATACTCGCTCCACATGTAAGAGGTCTGGTATTCCTTCGCCTCAGCCAGCTTTTCCTGACCGCTGTTCAGGCGGAAGATCTCCTTCTCCAGATTGCTGATCTGGCTTGCCAGCTCATCGTTCTTCTGATAAAAGCTCTTGTTATCCTCGGAGAGTGTCTCCTTTTTCGCCACAGCTTCCTTCAGCTGCTGCTCTAAGCGGGCATAGTTGTCATCTCCTGCAAGGATCGTCTGACGGATCTCTTCGATCTGGAGTGTCTTTTTCTCCACATCCTCTTTGGACCGGGTCAATCCCACTGTCATCTGGGAAGCCTCATCTGCAAGCTTTTGCAGCTCACTGCATAAACGATCCAGGTTTTCCTGCACAAAGCCGATCTTCTGGCGGAAATTCGCCTCGTCGATCTGAATTGCTGAAAATTCCTTGGTCGTGCTCTCCTCCAGATAGATCTGCTCATCCAAGACAGCCTGCAGACGCCGGCTCTCTTCCTCGATCTCCTGTTGGCGCTTATCCACATCGGAAAGCTCCCCGGCGATCTGCTCTTTGTCCAGTTGGATCTGTGCCTGTCTTGCCTCCAGCTCCTTTGCCTCCATGATCAGACCGCTGAATACCTTTTCACTCTGCTCCTTCTGCTCCTTCGCACGGTTATAGTTCAGCTTTGCGGTATTGGCTGCCAGATAACCCTGCTGCAGCTTTTCTCTGGCTTCCTCAAGGTCACTCTTTAACAGTTCTCTGGCAGTCTGGATATCCTCGATGCGGTTTTTCTTTGCCGCGATCTCCTCGTTCAGTGCTCCGATGGCTTTTTCCAGCTCCTGCAGCTCGCGGTTTCGTCCCAGCAGATTGCTGTTATTCTTGAAAGCACCGCCCGCCATGGAACCGCCGGGGCTTAAGTATTCGCCCTCCAGGGTCACGATATGTAAGGAATAATGAAATTCCTTTGCCAGCGCGATGGCATGATCAATGGTATCCACGACCACCACCCGGCCCAAAAGATACGCCATAATGCCGTCATAAACCGCGTCGGTCTGAACCAGCTCATTTGCCATTCCAAGTACGCCGGTCTTTCCAAGGGCCTTTGTATATTTACTGTTGTCTCCACCCTTTACACTGGTCAGCGGCAAAAACGTCGCACGACCCAGTCGGTTCTTTTTCAGATAAGAGATGAGCTCCTTTGCAGTCGCCTCATCCTCGGTAACTACGTTCTGAATATTTCCGCCAAGGGCAGTCTCTACCGCCGTTTCGTACTTTTTCTCAACCTTCATCAGGTCCGCAACCACGCCATGAATGCCGGGGATCTCATCCTTTTTCTCCATGACACGACGTACGCTGCCGCCGTAGCCCTCATAGCGCTCCGCAATGTTCTGCAGCGATTCTAAACGGGATTGCTTTTTGTGGAAGGAAACCGTTGCCTCTTCCAACTCGTTTCTGGTAGCAGCAAGCTTTTTCTGCCATTCGCGTTCCTTCTCCTCCAAAGCAGTGATCTCCTGCTGAAGATCTGCGTTCTGTCCCTGAACAGCCTTTAATTCTTCTTCACAGCGGGTGAGCTCCTGCTCAAAACCGGATTCCTCGCTCTTTCTCTGCAGACGCCGCTGTGTCAGCTGCGCCTTCTGTATGTTGATCTGCTCTAACATCGTGTCATATTTCTGTCCCCTGGACTTGATATTTCCACGGTTGTTTAACAGCTCAATGATCTCATTTTTTCCCTTTTCGATTCCGGCGTTGCATTCGCTGATCTTCGCCTGCACCTGGACAAGCCTGTTCTGCAGCGTCTCACGCTTTTTCGTGATGGAGGACAGCTGCTCATCCAGACTCGCCTTCTCGTCCTCGTAAGAAGCCTTCTGATCCTCACGCTCTGTACGCTCCGTCTCAATGGCACTCATTCTGCTGCGATAATGCTCGTCCGACATCTGTGCCGTGTGGATCTGCTCCTTTAAGACATTGATCTCGCCCTCCAGTTTTCCTTTTGCCACACTGGTGCCTGCGATCTCATCGCGCGTTTTTGCGATCTGCTCATCCATCGCCCGGATCGTATCCTGAAGCTCGTTATAGGCAGTCTCATTTTTCGCCTTTTTCTCTTTGGTGTCATCCAGCTGACCGGCTGCGATACGATATTTCTCCTCCAGCTCCTTCGCCTGCTGCTCCATCTGATCCATTTCCATCAGAAAGGAATGGACATCATAATTTTTCAGTTCTTCCTTTTTCTTCAGGTATATGCGCGCTTTTTCCGCCTGACGCTCCAACGGTCCCACCTGGCGCTCCAGTTCCGCTAAAATGTCGTTGATACGCACCAGATTTTCCCGCTCGGAATCCAGCTTTTTCTGCGTCATCGCTTTTCGACGCTTGAACTTCACGATACCTGCCGCCTCATCAAAGAGCTCCCGGCGCTCCTCCGGCCTTCCGCTTAAGATCTTGTCGATCTGTCCCTGTCCGATGATGGAATAGCCTTCCTTTCCGATACCGGTATCATAGAATAACTCGTTGACATCCTTTAATCGGCACGGACTTCCGTTCAGCAGATATTCGCTCTCTCCGGAACGGTACACACGACGGGCGATCGTCACCTCATTATAATCTACCGGAAGCTGATGATCGGAATTATCCAGTGTGATCGCCACATAAGCATAGCTTAACGGCTTACGGTTCTCCGTACCCGCGAATATGACATCCTGCATGCTGGCACCACGCAGCTGCTTGGCACTCTGTTCACCCAGCACCCATCGCACCGCATCCGCAACGTTACTCTTGCCGGAACCGTTCGGTCCCACAATGCCGGTAATACCGTTATGGAAATCAAACACCAGCTTATTGGCAAAGGATTTAAATCCATGGATCTCTATACTTTTTAAATACATGCATTCCCTCCGTTTAAACCGCGAAGCTTCAACAGCGTCTCATAAGCCGCCTGCTGCTCTGCCGCCTTCTTGGTGGGACCCTCTCCCATGCCGAGCTTTTCCTCACCCACATAGGCTGCAACAACAAAGTGTTTGTTATGGTCCGGACCTTCCTCGCGGACCAGCTCGTAGTGCAGGCTGCCCTTATCGCTGCCCTGCACCTCCTCCTGAAGGATAGTCTTGCTATCATAAAAGAGCTGCTTATGCTCTGTATCTGTCAGTATATACTTGGAGATAAACTCCTTTGCATTAGCAAAACCACCATCCAGATAAATGGCTCCGATCACTGCTTCCAGCGCATCCGAAAGAATGGATTTCCGCTTTCTTCCGCCGGTCATATCCTCGCCCTTTCCAAGCAGCAGATAATCGCCCAGATGCAGCGGCTGTGTACAAAACGCAAGCGTCGGCTCACACACAAGGCTCGCCCGCAGCTTGGTCAATTCTCCTTCCGGAAGATTCGGGTATTTGTGATACAAAAATTCACTGGAAACGATCTCCAGCACCGCATCACCCAAAAACTCCAGCCGCTCATTGTCAGAGCCCTTTTTCATATGCTTTTCGTTGGCATAAGAGCTATGAGTCAACGCCTGTGTCAAAAGGCCTTCCTGCCCGAACCGGTAGCCGATCACTTCCTGTAATTCCACTGGTCTTTTCACGTGATTCCTCCTTTTTTACAAATGACAAAACGGAGGTGCTGCCTATCAGCGCCTCCGTCCGGTAATTCACGAAATTAGTTCAATGCGTTTTTGATCTGCTCAACCGCATCTCCTACTGTGCTGATCTTTTCTGCTTCCTCGGTAGGGATCTCAATGTCGAACTCCTCCTCGATTCCCATGATAATCTGGAAGATATCCAGAGAATCTGCTCCAAGATCATCAATGAAAGTCGTATCCTCTGAGATCTCTTCCTCATCCACATTCAACACTTCCACAATAATTTTCTTCAGCTTTTCAAGTTCCATTTGCTTTTCCTTCCCTTTCTTTTTAAGATTCTTTATTATCGTCCCCGCCCTTTACTGCGAGAATATTTTCTTTTATTTTTTCATTGATCGCCTGCTGCTTGAATGTTACACACTGGATGATCGAATTCTTCACCTCGATCGCCTTTGCACTTCCGTGTGTTTTTACAACCAGACCTTTACAGCCAAGAAGCGGTGCTCCGCCGTATGCAGTTGCGTCAAAGCTCTTTAATGTTTTTTTCAGTGCGGGCTTTGCCAGCGCAGCTCCGATCGTACTGGTCACAGTACTTGTCAGGCCTTTCTTGATCACACGGATCAGTGTTCCTGCAAGTCCTTCGTACAGCTTTAAGATCACGTTTCCGACAAATGCTTCACACACGATCACATCCGCTGCTCCGCTTGGAATATCCCGAGCCTCGATACTGCCGATAAAATTGATACCCGGACATTCCTTTAACAGGGGAAATGTCTCCTTCACGAGTGCATTTCCTTTTTCTTCTTCCGCACCGATATTTACGATGGCAACTCTCGGGTTTTTGATCCCGACAACATGCTCCATATAGATAGAACCCATCTGTGCAAACTGTACCAGATGCGATGCTCTGGCATCTACATTGGCACCACAGTCGATCAGAAGAGAAACTCCCTTTTCCGTTGGGATCAGCGGCGCCAGCGGTGGTCTTTCAATTCCACGGATCCTGCCGACGATCAGCTGTCCGCCTGCAAGGACTGCGCCTGTGCTTCCGGCCGATACAAATGCGTCTGCCTCTTCATGCTTTACCATGTTTAATCCAACCACGATAGAGGAATCCTTTTTTTTACGGATCGCCGCTACCGGCGGTTCCGCCATCGCGATCATCTCAGTCGCATTTCTGATCTCGATCTGTTCCTTCGGATAGTCATACTGTGCCAGTTCCTTTGCCACAGCATCCTCCTGTCCGACCAGAGTTACCTTTATATCGGAGCGTTCTTTCACGGCGTCAACAGCACCTTTTACGATCTCTCCCGGTGCATTGTCTCCGCCCATGGCATCCACTGCCACATGAACTAATTCTGACATATGTTTCCTCCTCATACGCTAAGGTCAGCGCGTCTAAAAGGACTATACTATAAGTCATTCTAAAAAGCAACAGAAAATATGCTTACAATGACAAAAAAAAGAGCCGCAAGCGACTCTTTTTTCAATCTTATTAGTCCTGAGGAATGATCTCTTTCTTGTTGTATGTTCCGCAGTTCTTGCAAACTCTGTGAGGCATCATCAGCTCGCCACACTTGCTGCACTTTACTAAGGTAGGAGCAGTCATTTTCCAGTTTGCTCTTCTTCTATCACGTCTACCTTTTGATGACTTATTCTTGGGACAGATTGACATTCGGTTACACCTCCTTAAACTTATTAAACACATCCTGAAACTGTGCCATGCGTGGATCTAACTCTCCCTGCTCACAGTCGCAGGTCGCTAAATTCAAATTCGTGCCGCATTTCGGACAGATCCCTTTGCAGTCAGATCTGCACAAAACCTTTGCCGGCCAGTTCACCAAAATCTCATTGAAGATCAGCTGATCCACATCCAAAACGCGCTCCTCATCAATATAAGAAGCTGCCTCATCGCTGTCATCCTCCGTCTCTTCAGCGGAAGCCCCCATTGGTATCACCTTATCAATCTCAACATGAAAAGGTACATCTACCTCCTGTAAACAGCGATCACATGGAATCTGAACCGTCACATCTCCTTCGCCCGAAAGTCGCAGCCGCTTGCCTTCCTCGTTGGCGATCATCAGATCGAATGGTTCACCTGCCTGAATAGGAAATACTCCCTGACGGGATTTAAATTCTGCCATGTCTATATGGACTTTTCTTGTTATTTCCTTATTATCCAAGGAATATACATCGGAAATATCTATTTTCATGGTCAGTCTCCTATCCACACTTTCCCTATTATATCTATCGCGAAAAAGTTTGTCAATAATATTTTTACTTATTTTACTATTTTGCTGTTACTTTAACAAAGCAACGGTCTCGCGGGCGATCGCCAGCTCCTCGTTTGTGGGAACGATCCATACAGGAACCTTGGAATCGGGAGTAGAGATCGCAATCTCTTTTCCACGGCCATTGTCATTTACTTCATTGTCCAGCTTGATGCCCAGATAGCCAAGACGGCTGACAACCTTGCGGCGAACGATCTCGTCATTCTCGCCAAGGCCTGCGGTAAATGCGATGGCATCTACACCATTCATTGCTGCCACGTAAGCACCGATATACTTCACTACGCGGTAGCAGAATACATCCACAGCCAGTTCGCAGCGCTCATTTCCCTCTGCAGCGCCAGCCTGCAGATCACGGAAGTCGGAAGATACGCCGGACAGTCCCTGTACACCGGACTTCTTATTTAATACTTCCATGATACCATTGATATCCATGTTTTCCTTCTTGCAGATGAACTCCATAACAGAAGGATCGATGTCACCGGAACGGGTTCCCATGACCAGACCTTCAAGGGGAGAGAGACCCATGGAGGTATCGATTGACTTTCCATGATCAACCGCACAGATGGAAGCGCCGGCGCCAAGATGACAAACAACGATCTTCAAGTCCTCGATGGGCTTTCCTAACAACTCTGCCAGACGCTTTGATACAAAGCTGTGGCTGGTACCGTGGAAACCGTATTTACGAACTTTATATTTCTCGTAGTACTCATAAGGTACTCCATACATATATGCCTCCTGAGGCATCGTCTGATGGAAGGCGGTATCAAATACACCGGCCATGGGAGTGTTCGGCATCAACTCCTGGCATGCACGCACACCGATCAGGTTTGCAGGGTTATGAAGGGGAGCCAGATCGCTGCACTCCTCAACTGCCTTGATCACGTCCTCCGTGATCAGTGTAGAGCATGCAAACCTCTCGCCACCGTGTACCAGACGATGTCCAACTGCACCGATCTCATCCAGACTCTTGATGACACCGGTCTTCTCGTTCATCAATGCGTCAATGACAAACTGAATGGCCTGCTTATGGGTAGGCATATCCAGATTGCTGATCTCCTTCTCGCCGCCGGCAGGTGTGTAAACCAGTCTGCCGTCAATACCGATACGCTCGCAAAGACCCTTTGCCAGTACCTGTTCGGTCTCTGAATCGATGACCTGATACTTCAGTGATGAGCTTCCGCAGTTAATAACTAATACGTTCATTTTCAATCTCCTTTGCGTATTCTTTTTTGTTCTTTGTTTTATTAATCACAGTTAATTAGATTATACCCCTTTTATTTCAAGTGGACAAGTGTATAAATGGGTGATATGATAGATTTATACCACATTTTTGTGACTTTTCGTGTATTTTTTCGCATACACCATTGTTTTTGTGTTTGTTTTATTTTTAACAATCTTTGTTTCTTGTTGTTTTTTGACCATTCAGAGCCAAGGCAATCAACACAAATACAGATGTCATGCTCGCATGGGCAGATGTATGTGTGTTGATTTCTTTGGCGAGAAGCCACATCGAGATGGAGCTTTAGCGGAATCGAGATGGGGGCTGAATGGTTGTAAAAAGGAGGTTCTATGAAAGTTTGCGGCATTATCGCAGAATATAATCCGTTTCACAGCGGACACGCATACCAGATCGCGCAGGCGCGCAGACAAAGCGGCTGCGACTATGTGATCACGGTCATGAGCGGTGACTTTGTGCAGCGCGGAGCCCCGGCACTGATGGACAAATATGCGCGTGCACGCATGGCGCTCTTCGAAGGTGCCGATCTGGTTCTTATGCTTCCGGTGTACGGTTCTACGGCCAGTGCAGAAGGCTTTGCTCAGGCGGGCGTAGCTGCCCTGCTTTCAACCGGAGTCGTTGACGCGATCAGCTTCGGCTGTGAGGATCCGGCTATCTGCTCAGAGCCCTGTCTTCGTCTGGCACAGGAGCTGGCTTTGGAATGCCCGGAATTTCAGTCTGCACTTTCCATGCAGCTTGCCACAGGCATCCCTTACGCGCAGGCACGCGTGAAAGCGGTTCGTTCATGCTATGGAGCAGACTTTGATCTGTCACTGTTTGACACTCCAAACAATCTGCTGGCCTTTGAATATATGCGCGCACTTGCGCACTTTCGAGCAAACCCTGAACTCTGCCCGGTCAAACGTCTGGGCAGCTACCACGCCACGGATCATCCCGGTTCGGATGGCAAACGGTTGGTCGGAGAATTGTCCCCCGCTTCTTTTGCTAACGATTCGGGTGATAAATCTCCGGCGGGCACCGTATTTACCTCCGCCTCCGCATGCAGAACATCCCTGTTATCAGATCCTGTCAAAGAATTGCCGGCTCTGAAAAATGCCCGCCAGATTCCCACTGAAGTGTGCAGACTCTTAGCGGACTACGCACACAGCTATGAATTTTTACAGGAGGATGACTTGTCACAGATCCTGCACTATGCGTTGCTGGCGCAAAAAGACCCCGGATATGAAGCATTCTTAGACTGTGGTTGTGATCTGTCTTCACGGATCGGCAATCATCTGGATTCATTTGCAAGCTTCTCACAGTTCTGCGATCTGATAAAAAACAAAAGCGTTACACGTGCACGAATCTCACGTGTGCTTACGCATGTCCTGCTGCAGCTCCCATCGGAAATGCCGGTTCCGCTGGCTGCTTCCGACGGCACGCTGCCCTATCTGCGGGTGTTGGGTTTTCGTCAGTCCGCCGCACCGCTTTTACATGAGATCAAGCAGCATGCAAACGCGCCGCTCATCACGCGGATCCCTGAAGCAGAGCGTATGCTTTCCGCAGAAACAATGTTGTATTTCCGACAGGATCTGTTCGCCGGTGAGGTTTATCGCAATGCCTTATTGCACAAATGCGGCCACTGTTATCCGGATGATTATCGCAGAAGGATTGAAATTGTGTAAAATTTACTGTACAATTGTAACGATTTAAAGTGTTAATTTCAGAAGGAGGAACCAAAAAAATGGCAGGTTCAACATACGGAAGATTATTTACGATCACAACCTGGGGAGAATCCCACGGAAAGGGCATCGGCGTCGTCATTGACGGTTGTCCCGCCGGGCTCCCTTTAAACGAAGAAGATATACAGCTCTACCTTGACCGGCGCAAGCCCGGTCAGTCTAAATTTACGACACAGCGAAATGAGGCAGATGCAATACAGATCCTTTCCGGTGTTTTCGAGGGAAAAACAACCGGAACGCCCATCTCTCTTGTCGTGTTCAATACAGACCAGCGCTCCCACGACTATGGCGACATTGCCACCTATTATCGCCCGGGACACGCAGATTACACCTTTGACGAGAAATACGGCTTCCGGGATTACAGGGGCGGCGGACGCTCCTCCGGGCGCGAGACGATCGGGCGCGTAGCAGCCGGTGCCATTGCATCCAAGCTGTTAAAGGAGCTGGGAATCGATATCCACGCCTACGCCACAGCCATCGGTCCCGTACAGATCGACCGCACAGCCTTCGACCTGGAAGAATCTCTGTCAAACCCGGTCGGAATGCCAGACGCAAAGGCTGCGGAAGCAGCACAGGCATACTTAAGCGAATGCATGAAAAACCAGGATTCCTGTGGCGGCATCATTGAGTGCACCATCACCGGAATGCCTGCCGGGGTCGGCGATCCGGTATTTGAAAAGCTGGATGCGAATCTCGCCAGGGCAATGCTCTCCATGGGCAGTGTCAAGGGCTTTGAGATCGGTGACGGTTTCGCCGCTGCTGCATCAAACGGCAGCGTCAATAACGATTCCTTTGTGATGGCAGGCGGTCAGGTAACAAAAGTAACAAATCACGCAGGCGGCACACTCGGCGGTATCAGCGACGGCTCACCCATCGTGTTCCGCGTTGCCGTAAAGCCGACACCCTCCATCAGCCAGACGCAGCACACAGTCAACCAGTCCGGCGAGGAGATCGACATCTCCATCAAGGGCCGCCATGATCCCATCATCGTACCCCGCGCCATCGTCGTCGTGGAAGCAATGGCAGCCCTGACGATCATTGACCTCCTCATGACGAATATGAGTGCAAAGCTGGAAAATTTGAAAAAAATCTACCCATAAACATCTCTCAGTGCCCTCTTGGGCAGAGAAAACAAAAAACGCCCGGGGCAATGAAGCAACCATGATCTGCTAATTGCCACCCGGGCGTTTTATTTATCATTTTATGTATTTCTATCGTCCACTATTTGATCTTCGCTGTCTCTTTCATTGCTACGGAACAGGCAAGATCACCCACTACGTTACAGCAGGTCGCACCCATATCACACAGGGTATTGATACTGATGTATACGCCCATGACTCCGGTAGGAAGTCCGGCGATGGTTGCCAGTGCCGCGAAGGAAGCGATGGCTCCGCCCGGCACACCGGGAGTTCCGATACTGAGGAGTGTATTGGAAAGCAGCACGATCGCCAGCAATCCAACGTTCACTTCCACGCCGCATGCATTTGCAAAGAACACGATCATGAATGACATCAGAATAGATACCGCATCCATATTGATGGTCGCACCAAGCGGCAATGCCAGTGAAGAGATCTCATTGGGCACCTCCAGCTCATCTGCACAGCGCTTACTGATCGGCAGTGTTGCAGAGCTGGAACAGGTTCCAAATGCATTTAACGCCGCCGGAAGGATCGTCACGAAAAACTTTTTCATACTGCATTTTCCAAGGGTCCTTACAATGAGACCGTAGAAAATAAACAGATAACCAAACATAGCCAGATACAAAGCGATCAGCACCTTGCCAAGCTCGAGGATCGTCTCTGTTCCATTTGCATAGATCACACCGGAAATGGAGCAGAACACGCCGATCGGTGTAAAGTACATAACAACAGAAATGATCTTGATGGAGATCTCATTGATGGACTCAGCCAGATCTACCACCGGCTTTGCCTTCTCTCCTACTGCCAGACAGGTAATTCCGATAATGATGGCAAATACAAGTACCTGCAGCATATTACCCTCTGCAAAAGATGCAACCGGGTTTGCCGGGATCAGGGACTGAACCGTATCCAAAAGACTGGTAAAGGGGGTAGCCTCCACATTCGACTCGATCATCTCGATCTTAACACCTTCCCCCAGTCCCAGCGCCTTCGGCAAAAACAGACCGATCAGACTTGCGACCAGAGTAGTGAGCACATAATAAAGTACACTTTGTCCACCGATCTTTCCCGTTGCAGATACACTGCCAATTCCCTTAATTCCAACGATAAGCGAACAGAACACAAGCGGATAGATCATCATACGCAATGCATTCATGTACAGGTTCGTGATCAGTGTGATCACCGGCTGCATCCAGTCAAAACGTCCGGGCATGAGCAATCCAAAAATGATTCCAAGGATCAGACCCACAAAGATCGCCAGCGTAATGCGCAGCGAACCTGCTTTTTTCTTTTGCGACATTTTCATTTCCTCCCAAATATTGATTTTAGTAACTGTTCAGCGTTCATCAATCCCCTGCCGAAGCATCATGATAACCGGTGGAGCGCCACGCAGTTGGGTTTATCAACCGTGAGCGGCTTGCCCTGCATCAGGAAATAATGCTCCTCATAATTCATTTTGAATATGCAGATCTCGTTATTCTCATGATTTAATGTCATAAAATGCTCGTTGTCAGGGAATACGCGTACTGCCTTGGGAAACTCACCGCTGATCTTGCTGTTGCAGTTTAATGTCAGCATACCGGTCTCGGGATCAATATCATAGATGACCGCTGAATTCACACCGGCATTTACAACATAAAGGTGCTTTCCATCCGGAGTGATCGTCATGGCAGTTGCACTGCAGATATCATCATCCTTCGGATCTGTTGTTGTGATCTCCTGAAGGAATTCAAACTCCGGCTCACCGTTTCGCTCTTCATAGCGATAGACATTGACACAGTTTAACAGCTCACAGAGTACATATGCGAAACGTCCGTCATCGGAAAAACGCATGCTCTTCGGAGCAGAATCAATCTGGCAGCGAAGGATATCTGTGTTGTGGATCTTTCCGGTCTCGGGATCCATGTGATACAGCTTTACCTGATCCAGTCCGCCATCAACTGCACAAACATATTTCTGATCCGGTGTCAGCCGCACGCAGTTCACATGAGGACGTGAGCTGCGCTCTGCGATACAGCGTCCCATTCCCTTGTGGAATACTCCGTCTGCAATACCCACGATCGATCCATCCTCCGGATTCAGGTTCATCACAGTCACACGCGCATCGTGATAGCCACCCACAAATAAGAAACGATCATCCTTGGAAACATCTACAAAACAGCCTCTCATACCTCCGATCCATGCCTTGTTGATCGGCTCCAGATCGCCATCCTCTAAAATACGGAAAGACTGCACACCTTCATCTGCAATGGAGTACAGATACTTTCCACTGTTGGCAACAACCAGATAAGAAGCGTTATTAATAGGGATCACCTTGCGCTCCACCATGGTTCCTTTTCCTTCATCCAGATCATACAGATGAATACCGATACTGTTTTCGTGGGTATAGGTGCCCACATACGCTACATATTTGTCTTTACTCATGACCTTCATCTACTTCCTTTCTTCTTAGTATGTCATATCTGTCAAGCGGGCAGCCAAGGTCAATCCAGAGCTTTTGCTTCGGATGAGGGGCACTCGTCTGATCTTCTCCGTCCTCGTTAACGATCCTTTGAACTGTCACTTCCACATTTGAGCCATCCGGCTTCATGACTTCGATCGTCTCACCAACAGAAAATTTGTTGCGCTGTTCGATCTCGTAGAGCCCATGTTCATCGGGTTCTCCTACGGTACCGAGATACGTGTATTCCTTCACGTACGTGTTGCTGTCGTAGATCTGCGCCTCCTCCGACGGCTTGCCAAAGAAGAAGCCGGTCGTAAACTGACGATAGGTACAGTTTGAGATCTGGTTCAGATACCACGGCATATGTTTCTGATACAGCCTGGGTGACTTCAGATAATCATCGATCGCACGGCGATACGTACGGGCGACCGTTGCCACATACAGTGCTGTTTTCATTCTACCCTCAATTTTAAAACTGTCAATACCTGCATCGATCAATTCCGGAATGTATTCGATCATACACAGGTCTTTGGAATTAAATATATACGTTCCGCGCTCGTTCTCGTAAACCGGAAGATATTCTCCGGGCCGGCTCTCCTCCACCACCGCATATTTCCAGCGGCAGGGATGTGTGCAGGCGCCCTGGTTGGCATCTCTGCCTGTAAAATAATTAGAAAGCAGGCAGCGGCCGGAATCAGAAATACACATGGCACCGTGGATAAAGGTTTCGATTTCCAGGTCATCCGGAAGCTTTGCGCGGATCTCTTTGATCTCTGCCAGGGAAAGCTCCCGGGCAGAAACCACGCGTTTTGCACCCTGTTCTTTCCAAAAACGGTAAGTGCCGTAATTTGTATTGTTTGCCTGCGTGCTGACATGCAGCTCCATGTCCGGCAGCACCTCACGGGCGATCATAAAAACACCCGGATCGGAAATGATGAGCGCATCCGGTCCCACAGTCTTTAATTCTTCAAAATACTCACGCACACCGGACAGATCTGCATTGTGAGCAAGAATGTTGGCCGTTACATAAACCTTTACACCGTGCGCATGGGCAAATTCCACACCCTCGCGCATCTCCTCCAGCGTAAAGTTTTTTGCCTTCGCCCGAAGGCCAAATACTTCGCCGCCGATGTAAACGGCATCTGCGCCAAAAACAACCGCTATTTTTAATACTTCCAGACTGCTCGCAGGAACGAGAAGTTCAGGTACTCTCATGTTTTCTTTCTCCCTTGATCAATTTTCAGCCGGATCATCAGCCTTATGACTGCATTTGACACTGACAGCCGCACCATCTCCAACCGGAAGAACCGTTGTGGTAAGCTTTTCATGATGGGTCAGTGTATATAAATAATCACGCATGCGCTTATGGATTGTACGGTTTCGTCTGGTCACAGCGAATCGTGATTCTATGATCTCGCCGTCAAACAGTACATTGTCACTTACCATCACGCCGTCCTCCTCAAGCAGCTCTACCGCTGTCGGAAGAAGCACCGGATACTGTCCCTTCGCCGCATCCATAAAGATCCAGTCGTAGGTTTTTCCTTCTGCCAAAAGCTGCGGAAGGATCTCGCCCGCATCACCTTCCAAAAGTGTGATCTGCTTTTCCCGTCCTGCCCGGCGGAAATTCTCGCGGGCAACCGGTATCCGCGGCTCCCAGTTCTCTATCGTAGTGATCGTGCATTCAACCGGATCCCACTGCGCCATCAAAAGCGCCGAAAAACCGATCGCGCAGCCCACCTCCAGCAGCCTCACAGGTTTTTTTACTGCAAGAAGAAACTTTAAAAACTCCTGCATATCCTTCCGAATGATAGGAACCTCGGTTGCAAGCGCTTCTCTCTCGATCTGATCCAGCAGCTTTCCATTTCCGCTGTCCAGCGAATTCAGATAAGTCAAAAGTCTCTCATCAAGAATCATTCTTCTGCCTCTTCTTCCACAGGTGTCATTGCTGCCATCAGTTCCCGAGCGGTCATGGCGGTGCTTACCTTGTACACACCGGGTTCAAGATCAAAACCGGACAGCTTCGCCTGAAGATAAAACAAGCGGTTGTCGCGCACAAGGCCTTTTTCCTCCAGCAGTTCTGCCAGTTCCTTTGTCCCCATGTCTTCCGTGATCTGAACGATCTGCTCCGTTCCCTTTCCCTCAGAGACCGCCGGTTCCGTATATACCCGATAACCAAAATCATAACATTTTAATCCTACCTGATATAGTCCGCAGACCACCAGTACACAAAACAATACGGTAATGCTGATACTGAGCACACGCATGACTACTTTGGCCATAGTAACCTCCTGTCACTTACCCCCGCAGAAAATCGGTATCAAAATCAAGATTCTGCATGATCGTCCAGTTTACCTGCTGAAACATCCGGCAGAGCGCCAGTTCCGATGCAAGAAACTCCTGGACATAAGGGTTTTCGCGAAAGTCCATATTGTTTTCCTCCACCTGATCGATCTGTTCAAACAGATCCGGTGCACCGCTGCTTTGCAGCGCATACCAGTTCTTCCGAAACTCGTCAATGCGCTGCTGCAGGCCGGAAAACTCCGCCACCTTCGCCTCCGCCCGTTTGAAGCGGACATATTCCTCACTGTTTTTCATTGCTGCCGTAAGCTGCTCTAATGCGGTCTGAATATCTGATCTCTCGTCTCTTACTCTTTCATCCATAACTGTTCTTCCTAATCTTCTGCAACCAAAAGACGTTGTATTCAAGAACGCCTCTGCGTTCTTGCTGCGGAATGCGCGTCAGCTTTGCTGACATGTTCGACTGCGCATTCCTGCAATCTGCCGGAGGCTTTCTATACTTCCATGATGATGGGGATGATCATCGGGCGGCGCTTTGTCTCTTTCCATACAAAGCTTCCCAGTGCATCCTTGATATCCTGCTTGATCCTGCCCCAGTCTGTTACACCCCTGTCCATCAGGTGATCCATGGTCGTATTCAATACGTTCTGTGCATCATCCATCAGATCTCCCGCATCACGCACATACACAAAGCCGCGGGATACGATATCCGGTCCTGCCAGCACCTGTCCGGATTCTCC
>JAQYOU010000015.1 GCA_028727105.1 bacterium | reverse complement strand
GAATCAAGGCACCAGATGGTTCCCTTCGCCACTATTCTCCGGGAACTTTGGAAAAATGGTATCTTGCTTACCGGAAATCCGGATTTGATGCCTTGGTTCCTACCGGTCGGTCTGACTGCGGTGTAAGCCGCAAGATCGATGACGACCTCAAGGAGCAGATCATCTATCTCAAGCATCATTATCCACGGATGTCTGCGGCTGCGATCTATAAACAGCTGCAGGACAATGGCAGCATCCGCTCCGGCCAGCTCTCAGAATCTACCGTCTGCCGTTTCATCAATCAGCTCGTCTTACAGGAACGTCTGACGAATAATCAGGACATGCGGCGTTACGAAAGACCCCACATCAATGAAGTATGGTGTGGTGATTCCAGTGCCGGTCCCTATCTGAAAACCTCAGATGGAAAGAAGCATCGTGTTTATGTGATTGCGCTGATTGATGATGCCAGCCGCTTTATTCTTGGCGCGGATATCTTCTTTAACGATACCTTTGTGAATCTTATGTCCGTCATGAAGTCTGCCGTCTCCAAGTACGGCAAGCCGAAGGTTTTCAACTTTGATAACGGAGCTGCCTATAAGAACAGGCAGATGGAACTGCTGGCTGCCCGGATCGGATCTGTGATCAGCTACTGCAGGCCTTATACACCCACACAGAAGGCCAAGATCGAGAGATGGTTCCGCACTCTGAAGGATCAATGGATGGCATCCCTGGATATGAGGGATTTTCATACACTGGAAGAACTCAGAGGGAGCCTGCTGACCTTTGTCAGAAGCTATAACCAGCGTCCTCATTCCTCTCTGAAAGGAATGTCCCCGCAAGAACGCTTCTTTCAGGAACCGGAACTGATCTGTCGTCTGCCCGATGAACAGATCGAATCCTCTTTTCTTCTTGAGATCGAGCGCCGGGTATCCGCAGATTCTGTGATTGTGATCGATCAGGTGGAGTATGAAGTCGATTACCGTTTTGCAAAGCAGCGCATCACCCTCCGTTATACACCGGATATGAAAGACATCTTTATTGTGGAAGCAGATGGATCCCTTACTCCGATCCGCCTTCTCAACAAGCATGACAATGCCTCTGTAAAACGGGACAAGGTGCGTCTGACAGGAGGCGAAGACTGATGGAACTTACCGCGCGTTATGGTCTTGAATTCAATCCCTTTTTAAAGAACTCCAAAGAGATCCTTTTCGAAGGAACCGAATATACGGAGGCGAAATTTCGCCTGGATTACCTTGCCAGGACCAAAGGCTTCGGCCTTCTTACCGGCGCTCCGGGTCGTGGAAAAACAACTCTGGTTCGTTCCTGGTCTGCCGGACTGAACCCTTCCCTGTATAAGGTGATCTACACCAGCCTTTCTACCGTTACGGTGAATGATTTCTACCGGAATCTCGCCGCATCCCTAGGCGCACAGCCATCCTACCGGAAGACTGAAAACTTTCACATCATCCAGGAGGAGATCAACCGCCTTGCCCTGGATAAGAGGAAGACACCAGTTATCATCATCGATGAAGCGAACTATATCAAAAATGCTGTCCTTAACGACCTGAAGATCCTGTTCAACTTTGAGATGGACTCCCGGGACCGGGCTGTGATTCTTCTGGTCGGTCTGCCACAGCTGAATAATACGCTGCAGCTTTCCATCCATGAACCGCTCCGTCAGCGTATCATCATGAACTACAACGTTGACGGCTACTCAAAAGAAGAAGGACGTGCTTACATTGAATGGAAACTGAAAAAGGCAGGCTGTACAGATCCTGTTTTTGATGATGCAGCCATTGAAGCGATCCTGAATGCTTCTGACGGAACAGCCCGCGTAATCAGCAAGCTCTGCAATGCTTCGCTTGTGATTGGACACAGTCAATCGGCCAACCGGATCACAGCCGACATCGTGATGCAGGCAATCAATGACAGCACCCTCGGCTGAGAAGACTCCCGCAATTAATTTGCGGGGGTTTTTCTGTCAGGAAAACAATTCGCAGAAACAGTTACTTTTAAAGTGACTGACACATCTGTAGAAATCCAAAATCGGCGCGAAATAATCTGCCGGATGGGACATCATTTAATTTGCCGGACAACATCATAACTTTTACTTTGTGTCTCACATTGATTCATTGGATAAATGCTATAATACAATTTTTCCAGTTGCTTTTCGCTCATTTTTGATCACCATTTCTTTCAGTCTTTTTATGATCCATA
>JAQYOU010000014.1 GCA_028727105.1 bacterium | reverse complement strand
GCTGCCTCCGGTGATGATTGCAACTTTATCTTTCAGTCTCATAAGAATACCTCCTTGTGTTTTGTATTTGTAGTATAACCTGTTTCGGAGGCGCTCTCCGTGATAAAATCACATTTTTCCAAGAAGGAATGATAGAAAAATCATGCCCGTGCATAAATAAAAAGTCACAGTCACGCTCCGATTTGAAGTGTAGACTGTGGTTTTTATTTTACAGGTTCTGCACTTTCAGCCATCTTGATGATTTCGGAATCATCAATTTTGCTTGGAGTGTATTCCAGAACATAAGTGACTTCCGGAGAATAAGTCCAACAGAGAAATGCCGTGTCATCTTTCTTGTAAAGAGCGTCCGGCCAGTCCTGAATCATCATTTCCTCACAGCTGTCTATACTGTCAACCGGGAAAAGCACTCCCAGGGCTTCTGTATGTAATCTGGTGATTTCTTCCGGGCCTCCTTCGTAAAATATGAATTTTGCAGAGGATATCATAAAGAAATCTGTCTTTATGATATCCTCTTGCACTATATAGAATATAGTACCGTGCCCAAACAGGCAGAACTTAAAATCAATACAATAGGAGAGGTTTCAGTATGTTTTTTTGCTTTCACTATAAATTGTAAGATAAATATAATAAAAAGTATTATAAGCCCTCTTATGTCCAAGGAAATTGGTGATTCAAACTGTTGCATACTAAAAACTGTACTGAAAAACAATATTATGGATGTAGATAAAATTAAGCCAATAACGCATGGTCTGATTCCATTCAAAAAAGCCTGAACACCTTTATATTTAAGCAGATTGCGAATAAGAGTTGCAATCAGTAAAATGATGATAAAGGATGGAAGCACAACTCCCAAGGTGGCAATGAAAGAGCCAAGAAGCCCGCCTTGTGATGCTCCGATAAAGGTTGCCATATTCACAGCAATCGGACCGGGAGTGGATTCTGATACGGCAACCATATTTAAAAAATCAGATTCTGAAAGCCAGTTGTGAGATAAAACCTGCTCTCTAATCAGAGAAATCATGGCATATCCGCCACCAAAGGATACAGCTCCGATTTGTAAAAAAGTCAAAAATAGTTCAAGATAAATCATTTGGAACGATCCTTATTCACAGATAATGATTGAAATAAATATAAAACAACGCCACATATACCACAGATAAGAATGTAATATATGGTGGAAAAATTTACAGCCAGAATGGAAGTTATTATCATTGCTGACATAACAGCAATAATGGTAATCACATTAAATGGAGTTTTGGAAATTCCTTTCAGCATTTTTACTCCGGCAGAAAAATGAGACATGAAACGCAGATGCGGCAGCTCATTTGTTTCTCTTTTGCAAAAGAATACGGACTAAATATGAAGCGTCAGCTCATCATCGGAAGGTGGTGAGTATGGCGCTTTTTTCATGTCCGAAAATCAGATGACGATCTGGAAGAACAATACTGGAATAAGGAAGAGAGGAAAAAATGGATTACGAAACATTCAAACAGGAAATGACAGAGGATCTGAAGCAGAAGCTTTACGAGAGAGGCATTGAGGATGTTGATATGAGCTTCCACAATGTTGAAAAAGCAAATCAGCACTACGAGTCCCTGACCGTTCGTCAGGAAGGAAGCAATGTTGGAGTCAACTTCAATATTGAGAATGCCTTTGCTGAATACGAGCACACCGGAGATTACGCAGGAGTTCTTGCGGAATCAACACACGCTATCATGCAGGGGATTGAAAATGTCCCTTCTGTTGATACATCCGAGCTTACCAATTATGAAGCAATGAAGGAAAAGCTCTCCATTGAAGTGATTTCTGCTGAAACAAATGCAGAGCTGCTTACAAAGGTTCCTCATGAAAGCATGGAGGACATGGCGGTTGTATATCGTTTTGTGCTTGAGAGCAATGATGCCGGCAGAGCATCAATTCTGGTAACCAATGACATGATTGATCACATGGGAGTGACTCATGAGCAGCTGAAAGCAGATGCTCTGGAGAACGCACCGGAAATCAGACCGGCGGTTGTCCAGGGTATGAGCGAGGTCATGAGAGAGATGATGGGACCGGAAGCATTTGAGATGTATTTTTGTGAACGATGTGTCTTTTTCATGCGATTGGATTGATTTGGATACGTATGGCTCAATTCGTGATAGTTTCCGTGGAGCGAAGATGATATGCTCTATGGACGTACACGAGACAACAGTTTCTCCTTGCACCAAGGAGTTCGGTGGACAGTTCCACCGCAAAGGAGTTCATTTCAGTAGCATTCGATACAGTTCGGCGAACTTCAGTGGATAGGATTTAGAAGTAATCCCGACGATGAAGTCACTGGATAAGTAGGAATGGTTAAATCCCTTGAAATTAGTGGGTTTCCTATGTGTTAGCATCGGGAAAAGGTGTGTTACTACACCAGATTTACACCAAAAAATGAAAAGATTTTATAGAGTATGCTCTACACCGAGATGGTGTAGGGCATTTTTTATGCTAATGAAGTGTATCGTCTTACGGGCATTATAAAACAGGATGGAATTATTTATTCTATCCTGACTATCATGAACGCAAGGGGCAGTATCGTTTTTGACAATCTGGCGCTGCTTTTGGCAATGGGAGTGTTTGGAGAAATCATCGTAGGACTTTTCTATGCAGTGGTTTATTTCTTCGTATTTATGATCAGGAAATGTACCTATAAAACTCCCGCCAGAGAAGAGGATGACCGGGAGACAAAGCTATACACAAGGAAAGATCTGGAGGCAAGAAATCATCATGAAAAAACAGAGCCTGCTTACAGCTCGGTAAGATCCGTAGGCAGTGGAAAGATTTTCGCGGGAGAGTCGCTGGTTGAAATTATACTACAAGTTCAATGACAACTGTGATTTCCTCTCTTAAAATGAGATTATCCAGATCATTTTAAGGGAGGAAGTATCATGGCAGAAAAAATGTTAGTAACACAGGCGCTCGATGAAAGAGACCTTTTGGTTAAGAAGATTTCTGATAAGATAGCGAAGGCAAGATTGGTAGATACGATCAAGGCGAACGAGAATAAGGTCTACGAGGCAAGAATCAGTAAGGATGAATTTGCGAAGGAAGCGGAACGTTCATACCAGCAGATTCAGGATCTTATTGACAGATATCAGAAGATCGATGCGGCAATCGTTGCATCCAATGCACAGACAAAGGTTGCTACATCATATGGTGAATTTACAGTTGCGGGGGCGATATCCTTAAGAAGCCGTTTGCGCGGAACTGGTGTATATGATGGGGACGCGGAGTTTGAACTGGCGTTACAGGAACGAATGGAAGCAGAGTTTCAGCGAAAATTGAACCAGGCTGAGATGAAGAATAAACAGCTTCAGACAACTGCTGAGAGCATGCGTCTTTCCATTCTTGGAAAGGATAGTAAGGTGAAGGACGAAAAGCCGCTGGAAGTGGTAGAGGCATATGTGCGCGAGAATACAACGGAAGTGGTTGATCCGCTGGATGTTCAGAAGAAGATAGAGAAATTGAGAGAAAAGCGCGATACGCTTCTTACAGAACTGGATACGCAGATCAAGGTATCAAATGCAACGACCTTTATTGAAATATAGTAAGGAAACAGTAGCTGTGAAGGAATAGGGCAGCTGTTGGAAAAAGATGTTTGTATTTGCCTGCAACACGAAAACTTCAAACCCGGCTTCCCTGTAACAGGGTTACGTTACATATACCAATACAGCAAATATTGGATGATTTTCAGAATAGTCAAGCGGATAAGACACAAGCCTATTAAGCTTGAAGCGCAGGTTCGACTCCTGCTTCTGGATCCCATAAAGATGGTTATGGAGCAGATTCTCTGGTTGATAGAATCGCGAGATTTAACTGTTTTGCATTTTTGGTAAATTGTGAATAAGAAACGTATAATGTTTTTGTCAATGAACGGTTTTGCGGTAACGGATAATTTTGCTATAGGCATAGAAATATGCTGAAATCCATGGTAAAGGTTAGGACGTTAAGCCGGTTGGCCTGAAGAAATCCTCATGGCTGTGTTGCAGGCATTGCCATTTTTAGAAATAAAGTAACTGTTCAGGACAGGTCGGAGCGGAACCGCGTAGGTCTACACTCCGTTTCGGTCGGTGCTAAACGGACATCCACCGGATGTCCAGCACCCGTGAAAACATGATTCAGGAGTGCGGAAATCCCATCGTCGAAGACGATTTTCATGGATTTCCGCATCGGAACTGTGAAGGTACTGAACAGTTCCGAAATAAACACAAAATGTCATGCTTATATGAGGAGGATGAAGTATGGCAGCTTTTTTGGTGGATTATGAAAATGTATTTTCGCATGCAGGTCTGAAAGGTGTAGAGTTTTTGAAGGAAACGGACAAGGTGACAATCTTTTATTCAAAGGTATGTCAGAATATTCGGAAGGACGAAATGGAAGCCATTTTTCAGAGTGGGTGCGAGTTCAAAACATATAAGCTGGTGCAGATCCATAAAAATGGCCTGGATTTTTATATTGCGGCGGAAGCTGGAGCACTTGCTGAGATTGGAGAAACTCAGATTGCGATCATCAGTAATGATAAAGGATTTCTGGCGGTAGTGGATTATATAAAAATGAAGTACCATTCAGAAGGATTATGGATATGTAAGGCATCCAGTATAGAAAAGGCAATTACCACATTAAATGCTCCAGATGATACAGAAAGAAGATCGCAGATTCAAAGCAGAATGTCTACATTATATCTTGGACAGGAATATGCGCGATATGAAGAGCGAGCGGCATATAAGTCAAGGATAAAGGATGCGCTGGCTGGCACAGATTATGAAGGAAGAACGTCGGAGATCGCCCAATATCTAACAGACCATAAATCTGCGTCACGGCGAGAATTATATACAGGATCACTGCATAGCTTTGGACGTGCAGATGGTGTGGAGATATATCGAATTTTAAAAGATGTTGTGTAAGTGAACGATATTACTTTTTATTTTCTATGCACATTCTGTTTTTTATACTACAAGTTCAATGACTTTTTCTAGAAGTTGCGTTAAAATAGTCTGAGGGGAAATGATATTATATGTGTTTTTTTTGAACAAGAAGATGCACTTCTCAGAAAAGGGAGATCTAGGAAATGTATCCAGTGATCAATACGAAGGAAACCGGAAACAGGATCCGGAAAATAATGAAAATAAGAGGATTGTCAGCAAAGGATGTGCAACGTTATCTGAACTTGTCCTGTGTACAGAGCGTATATCATTGGCTGGATGGAAGTAGCATGCCTACGATTGATAATCTTTATGCGCTCAGTGCGTTATTATATGTTCCGATAGATGAACTGGTTTGTGGAAATAGAACAGACATGTTCTTTACGTACTGTAATTATGGCGGGACAGACCAGATGCATAGAATCATCGCATATTATGAGCGGATCAAGAATATGAAAGCCGCTTAAAGTATTTGACAGTGTCTTGCGTTGTCAATGAAGAAGGTTAAAGCAATAAAATCGGCAGAGAATCCAGAGAAGGATTCTTTGGTATGATCCCTTCAGACACTGGTCTGGGGGGGACTCAGTTTTTCTCCGATGCAGAAAAGGAAATATTGCCAGCAATAGAAAGAATGATATTAGCAGTTAGTACATAAAAGAAGACCGGAGCAAGACGTCCGATCTTCTTTTTTTAAAGGGTTTGGTTCAGTCTTATCCGGAATTAATCATTTTCAAGTAGACTTCGATGAATATTCTATGAGTATTTCTGAAAAACATATGAATCTTGCCAATAAAATTGCAGACTATATATAGAAGGAATATCTATCTGAAAAAAATTGGAGGAATAGATTCATATGAAAGACAAAATCTTTGGTGTACTGCAGAGGGTGGGCAGATCCTTTATGCTCCCCATTGCAATGCTTCCGATCGCAGGACTTCTGTTGGGTATTGGCAGTTCCTTTACAAATCCAACGACTCTTGAAGCGTATCGTCTTACGGGCATGATCAGACAGGGTGGAATTTTATATTCCATCCTGACCATCATGAAAGCAACAGGAAGTGTTGTTTTTGACAATCTGGCGCTGCTTTTTGCAATGGGTGTGGCCATTGGAATGGCGAAAAAGGAAAAGGCTGTTGCTGCGCTTTCCGGTGCAGTCGGCTATTTGATCATGAACACGGCGCTCAGCGCATTAATCGAACTGAAAGGCGGAGTTTCGGCCATGGTGGCAAATTCGACTGCGCAGGTGCTCGGGATCACAACGCTGCAGATGGGCGTTTTTGGCGGAATTCTTGTAGGACTTGGAGTGGCGGCTCTTCACAACCGATTTTACAAGATAGAGCTTCCACAGGTGCTCTCATTTTTTGGCGGAACGAGATTTGTGCCGATCGTAACAGCGGTGGTATATCTGATCGTGGGAATCGGGATGTTTTTTCTGTGGCCTGTGGTCCAGAACGGAATTTCCCACCTTGGAACTCTTGTTCTTGAATCGGGATATGCAGGGACCTTTCTCTACGGACTCATCGAGCGGGCACTGATCCCATTTGGATTACATCACGTGTTCTATATGCCTTTCTGGCAGACAGATCTTGGCGGAACCATGCTGATCGATGGAACTGTGGTTTCAGGAGCACAGAATATCTTTTTTGCAGAGCTGGCTTCAAAAAGTACGGAGCATTTTTCCGTATCAGCCACTAGATTCATGACGGGAAAATGGAAATGGTTTTTGACACCAAGCACGCGATCACTCTTGTGTCCGAGGAAGGGTGTGAGATCCTTCTTCACATAGGAATTGACACCGTAAAGCTGGGAGGAAAATATTTTGATGTTCACGTTTCTGACGGGCAAGAGGTCCGCAAGGGAGATCTGCTGGCTTCTTTTGACTTAGAAGGCATCCACAACGAAGGGTATCAAACAACGACACCGCTGATCATTTGCAACACAGATGATTACAGCTCGGTAAGATCAGCAGGCGGCGGAAAGATTTCTGCGGGAGAGCCTATACTACGAATCCAATGCAAGCATGAGAATCTGTAATCTCAAACGTGAAATTGATACATTTTTAGAATATTTTGCGTTTTCTTTTGTCAAAATTGTATATTCTGACAATTGCGGCGGCGGAGTGATTAGCGTATAATTTTGTGTTAGACGAGGTTGTCTGTTTTGTATGGCAGACAGCCTTTTTTACTATACATGATTAAGAAATGGCTCGCAAAGCGTGGCATTTCTTAATATTCATATTTAGAGGTAAAGATACATGCGACCGGTAATAGGCTTGATACCCTTATACGACGAGACAAAAGAAAGTTACTGGATGTTGCCAGGCTATATGAAGGTGCTGGAACAATGTGGAGCGCTTCCCATCATGCTCCCCCTTACAGAGGATGAAGAGGAGCTGACTCAGAGTATGGAAATGTGTGACGGACTGCTTTTGACAGGAGGACATGATGTGGATCCTCAGCTGTATCATGAACAGCCGAAAAATACCTGCGGTGTTCCGTGCCGGGAACGCGACCGCATGGAGTGCAGGCTCTTGGGATGGGCGCTGGAGAAAAACTTACCGGTGTTCGGAATATGCAGAGGGATCCAGTTTCTCAATGCATATCTTGGAGGTACACTGTATCAGGATCTGCCAACGGAGTATGACAGCACGATCGAGCACCATATGACACCGCCCTATGACCGGACAGCGCATAAGGTGACGATTTTAGCAGATACTGTTTTGGCAGAGATACTGGGCGCTGGAGAATTGCCGGTGAACAGTTATCATCATCAGGCGGTCAGGGATCTTGCACCCGGAGTGACAAAGATGGCAATCTCAGAGGATGGCCTGGTGGAGGCAATCTCGGTAGATGGTCAGAAATTTGCGGTAGGGGTGCAGTGGCATCCGGAGTTCTCTTATGAGAACAATGCGCAGAGCTTAAAATTGGTTCAGGCTTTTGTGGATGCCTGCAGATAAAAGCAGGCAGACGCAGAGATGACAAATATATTTTTAGGAGGCATACAACTATGAAAAAGAAAATGATGACGGCATTGCTGACAGCAACGATGGTGCTTGGCCTTGTGGGATGCGGAAGCACGGCAGAAGCGCCTGCAGCGCCCGCAGAGGAGACCGCAGATACGACAGAGGAAGCAGACACTGCTGACGCAGAGACATCTGACAGCGGAAAGAAGTGGATCATCGCAACTGATACCGCATTCAAGCCCTTCGAGTACAAGGATGACAGCGGAGAGTATGTTGGTATCGATGTAGATATCCTGGCAGCGATCGCTGAGGATCAGGGATTTGATTATGAGCTTCAGGCGCTGGGCTGGGATGCATCTATCGCAGCTTGCCAGGCCGGACAGGCAGACGGAATGATCGCAGGTGCATCTATCACCGATGAGCGTAAAGAGAGTGGTTGGATCTTCTCTGATGGATACTATGATGCAAACCAGAGTATGGCAGTTGCAGAGTCTTCTGACATCGCCGGATTTGCTGATTTAAGCGGTAAAACAGTTGCAGTGAAGACCGGAAGTATGAGTGCTGATTATGCAGAGAGCCTTAAGGATGAGTATGGTTTCAGCATTACTTATTTCGAGGATTCACCTACCATGTATCAGGCTGTTGTAGGCGGACAGGTAGATGCTGTATTTGATGATACGCCGATCATGGCAAGCAACATTAAGGATACCGGACTTGCAATGAAGCTGGTAGACGGTACCGGAAATGAGCCCGCATCTTACGGATTTGCAATTTTCAATGCAGATAATCAGGAGCTGGTAGATATGTTTAATGCCGGACTGGCAAATATCAAGGCAAACGGAACTTACGATGAGATCGTAGCGAAATACCTTGGTGAATAATAGAAGCATTGATGAAAAGCAGACAGGACAGGGCAATACAGGTGCTCTGTCCTGTTTTACCTATTTTAAAAGATAAAGGGAAATCATATGATAAAAATAATCACTGTTTATGGAAATATGCTCCTTGGCGCCATGGGCAAAACGTTGCTTTTGGCATTGTGCGGACTGTTTTTTGCGTGTATATTAGGTCTCTTTTTTGGTCTGCTGAGTGTTGTAAAAAATCGGGCATGTAATATCATTGCGCAGATCTTTGTCGACGTGATCCGAGGCGTGCCGATGATCGTACTTGCTTTCTTTGTATATTTTGGAATCCCGTATTTGCTGAATAATATGTTAGGCTTGAACACGCCGGTAATGACTGCATTGCAGGCCGGTACGATCTGTCTGGCGTTGAACTGCGGTGCTTATATGTCTGAGATCATCCGTGCCGGAATCGAATCTGTGGATAAAGGGCAGATGGAAGCAGCGCGGTCTTTAGGTCTTTCCTATTTTGTTTCCATGAGAAAAGTAGTTCTGCCGCAGGCGATCCGGACCATGATCCCCAGTATCATCAACCAGTTCATTATCACATTAAAAGATACATCGATCCTTTCCGTTATCGGTTTCCCGGAACTGGTCAACACTGCAAAAAATGTGCAGGCTGCTACGTTCAAGTCATTCCAGACATGGACGATCGTAGGAATCATGTATCTGATCGTCATCACAATTCTTTCCAGATGTGCAAAAATGGTAGAAAGGAGACTGAACCGTGGCCGCTGAAGAAATTAAAATTCATGTAAAAAACCTCAAGAAAAACTTCGGAAAAATCGAGGTATTAAAAGATATATCCGTTGATGTGAAACAGGGCGAAGTAGTGGTAGTGATCGGTCCTTCCGGATCCGGAAAATCAACCTTTTTGCGTTGCCTGAACCGTCTGGAGGAGTCCAGCGGGGGAACGATCGTTGTCGATGGCGTAGATATCACCCAGAAAAAAGTGGATATCAATAAGGTACGTGAAAACGTAGGTATGGTATTCCAGCACTTTAATCTGTTCAATAATCTGGATGTTATGGGAAACATGACACTGGCCCCTCTGCAGCTGAAAAAGGCGACTCCACAGGAAGCGAAGAAAAAGGCAGTAGAGATGCTGGAGAGAGTCGGCCTGGCAGAGAAGGCGGATGCTTACCCGTCCCAGCTGTCCGGCGGACAGAAGCAGCGTGTAGCCATCGCCCGGGCATTGTGTATGAACCCTGACATCATGCTTTTTGATGAGCCTACATCCGCTCTGGATCCGGAGATGGTAGGTGAGGTACTTCAGGTTATGAAGGATCTGGCTGCATCCGGAATGACCATGGTCATCGTTACCCATGAGATGGGATTTGCACGCGAGGTTGCAGATCGTGTCATCTTTATGGATGGCGGGTATATTGTAGAAGAAGGAACTCCCCAGGAAGTGCTGTTGAATCCGAAGGAGAGCAGAACCATCGACTTTTTGAATAAGGTGCTGTAGAACCTGTCGGGAGGTGTAAGTGTGAAAAAGATCATTACCATCAGCCGTGAATTTGGTGCAGGCGGCGGTCAGATCGGCCGTGCAGTCGCAGAACGGCTCGGTTACTATTACATGGACAAGGATATGATCGTGCGTGCAGCGATGGAGTCCACGAACCTGACACCGTCAGATTTTCGAAAGTGGGATGAGCGCGTACCCTTGAATCTTGGTTTTGGGCAGAGCTTGTTTGATTTTTATAATAAGCCGTTAAATGAGAAACTGTTTGAGGCGCAGCGGGAAGCGATCCGAAAGGCGGCAGAAAAGGGCAACTGTGTGATCGTTGGAAGAAATGCTAACGTCGTGCTTCAGGAATATGAGAAGTGTCTGCATGTATTTGTCTCAGCGACGCCGTATTTTAAGGTGAAGAATCTGAAGAACCAGATGCCTGACTATTCGGAGGAGAAGATCCTGAATCAGATGAAAGCTGTGGATAAGGCGAGAGCAAAATATTGTTCTTACTATACGAATACGGAATTTGGAAAAGCGGAATATTATGATCTGTGTCTGAAGAGCTCTACGCTTGGCATTCCGAAGTGCGTAGATGTCATCTGTGCATTGGCGCAGGAAGAGTCCTAAAACAATTGATAAACGTATAAAGAAAAACCCACAAGCATCTTTTGCAGATGCCTGTGGGGCTTTTTTGATCTATTCTGCCTTTTTTGAAGCGGACTCATCGTTGTCAACGACCTTGATAATGCCCTTCTTCCACATGATGCGGGAAGAGATGATGGCCACCGGAAGCATGAACAGAATTAAAAATCCGATCATTCCGAACAGTGAACCGCCACTGGAGATACGTACAAGCAAAGCTAAAACGGTTACAATGATCAGTACGGGGATCACGCCTGCGATACCATTTTTTACAACCTTTTTACCTGTCTTAATACTTGAAAACAGACCTAAGGTCAGGGATCCGAACAGCGCGGGGATCAGGTAATTGGAAGCAGTTTTTACAGCCGGAAGCTCAAATACAGGGCTGATCCAGGTGCTGAGCAGCGCTGCCAGTGCAAGGATCACAACGGTCATAATGGAAGAAACCGATACGGCAACACAGGAGATCGCTTCGCCCTCGGGAGTATTTGCTTCTTTTTTTGCCAGCTTCATAGCATTTACAGCCACCGGAACCTTTAAGTTCATGATGTTACCGGTGATAAATGTCAGGTAAGTAGAAGATCCAAGGATCGGTGTGTAGCTGAGTGCCTCGGAAATACCAACCGGGATGTAGATCATTAAGATACTGATGGTGGAGATGTTGATCACTTCTCCAAAGGAAGGAATGCTGTGGTAATATGCCAGCACGATAAACGGCAGTGCTACCATATAAGCCAGCATGATCACCGTGCCAAGGCGGCTCCATTTGTGGCACCAAGCCTGAAAAGGATCCAGGACAGCTGTTTGTTTCATTTTATCGCTCATAATCAAATACCTCCCTAATTACTGAAATAAGTTGGTCCAGAAGATGGATGAGATCATACCACCGATCATGGAGAACGCCATAATAAACTCGTTTAACCATTTAAGCTTTGGCTTGGATGCCAGAACACCTAAGAAAACAGCGATGACAAGGCCGGTCATCATAACGGCTGCCTGTACGGAATCACCGATCAGAAGAACCGGAATGTAGACTGCAAACAGACAGAGCATGAAGGTTCCGCTCAGTACATATTTCCAACTGCTGGAGTTCTCAGATTTGCTGACACTCATGGACAGCTTTTTGCCGAAGGGGATCAGGATAAAGAAACCGCTCAGCATACCGATACTCATCAGGATCATAACAACACCGAACTCGCTTCCGGTTGCTTTTTCAAGCATTTCTGCGGTAGTGGAAAACTTCAGAGCGGATGCAACGCTGCTGGAGATCAGGGACTCATAGGACAGAGAACCGATGACAGAAAGCCGCCACCAGGACCATACCACACCGAGCACGGAGATCAGTGCAAATAATCCGACGACGATGGATAAACTGGGAACGATGGAGAATACGAGACTGGATTTGATGACCTTGTGCAGGTCTTCCTTCGTGATCCCGAGCTCTAAACAGCGTGAGTACGCTTTCTTCAGGTGGATCAGCGAGAATACCACGATGTAGATGAGACCGATCGCCACCAGTATCAGCAGCAACGGACTTGAGATGATGTCTTTCATTGTAGCCATAACTTTTTCCTCTCTTTATTAGATTATTTTTCATTTGTTATTCAAACAATGAATAAAAAACGAAAGACGCTTTTGGAAATTCAAAAGCGTCTTTACTTGCCCAAAATCATAGCACTCGAGGCTGGATTTGTCAACTGCTGGTGAAAAATCGCAGGATTTAAATGATAATAACGTATGTCAGCGGAAGAATAAAAAATGCAAATTTCGGATAAACGGAGCCCCTTTCCCGCGTCAGCGGTGTAAGAGGCTCGCACCAGCGGTGCGTTATCCGTTTGTTACTTGTTAATAGGTTACATATTTCTCATGTTTTTACCATTTATTTCCAAGCGGTATGCGCCGCTGAGCATGCGTGCAAGGCACGCCTCTGCATAAGTATGATCCTGAAACATGTCATACCATGCAGACACGGGAAACTGAGATATTACAAGGATTGACTTGTGAGGATCACGGCTGTCAAATACCTCAAACAGGTTTCGTTTCCTCTGCGTCTCTGGAAAATTTATTTTACCACATGCAAATGTGGTCGATTCCTATTCGATCCTGTCTTACCATGTTGAATACTTCATATTTTCACGGCTAAGGCGAAACAGGTTCCCAGATGCTCCAGCTCCAGTCAATATATTTGCCTACATCGTTTTCCTCAGATTCCTTGTTGTTGTTTTTCTCGGAAACATCGGTAGAGTCAGTTTTGGTATCGTTTTGCTGCTCTTGTTCCTACTTGCGAAGCACAGTGAATTTGGCGGTTTTGCCCTTACCCAAGGCAATTTTGTAGCCCGTTTTGGTTTTCTTCATATACTTTAGGTCGAGTGGCATATACGCTGTTTTGCCATCGGACATGGTGAGGATGAGATAATCCTGTTCCAGTTCATATGGATCTGCGTAGGTTTTCTTGTTAAGACCAGTTTTCCATTTCTTCACCTTACCTCCGGTTGTAAAGAGCTGTGCCCAGTAGTCGCATCGTTCAGAAATATTGTATTCATATCCCAATCCAATATAGTTCCATTTTTTATTGAGTAGGTTTTCACGGTGTCCCTTCTTACTAGTTACCCAGGCATTCACCATTTTTTCTGCCCCTGTATTCTTTCCAATATTCTCGCTAGCACTCTTAAAGGAATAACCAAGGTCACCGAAAGCAGTCATAGGACCACGTCCGTCAGGACGGGTATGAGAATATTTAAGCGTCAGTTCGGCAGCACGCAGATCAGCAACATCCTGCATAAAATCCACAGCAAATACCGGATATGCGCCAGACTGAATTCTCTGGTTATTCGTGTACAAGATAGCATCCCATTCCTCTCTTGTTATGGAGATGCCCGAAGGCATGGCACGTACCATCATTGGAATATATATATCCTGCTCCAGTGTTTTACTTTCGCCATTCAAAGACAGTAGTGCCTTTACGGTGATTCTGCCGTTCTTGGTGTAATCTGCTTTATCCATGCCGAAGTAGGTAATCTCTACCTTCGTGTTGTAGGTGCAGACACTCTTGGCAAGCTTGAGCATATCTTCCTTGTTGATAGCGTTGTTGATAGTTGATCGATTGAAAGCTGCACGGATAGCCTCATAATCGGCTGTCAACTTGGCACTATCATCGCTACCATCACTGATTCCCTCTGGCAGGATACGCTTTGTAAAGGCTTTACCGATGACCTTGGTGGAGCCGGATTCCGCCACAAAAGCAATGACCAAAGTACAGACTTCATCTGGTTTAGCAAAGTCATCTTTATCGTAAGTGTGAAGACCAAGCTTTACGCTGTATTCTTTTGGAATGAGGGACTCGCCCCAAGCGATTACATCCTCTCGTGTCACCGAACGGGAAGGTTGAAAGCTGTCGATAGCATCATAGATGATATTCAGGACATCGTTTACCTCCTCCAGTTCTGCCTTTTCGCTCTTTGCCAGAGGTGAGAATCTGAAGTAGTACACTAACTCATTGGCGGTTACAGACTTCGTATAGCACCAGTAACATTTTTTTGTGTCGATGGATGTAGCGGTGGGGCTGAGAGAACCAACGATTAAAGTCGAGTCGGTTCGAAATCCTGCTCTGAAGCTATCACCAAATCGAGCACCGTTCTTGGTTTTTACAGTGACAGTGACCTTATATTCTATGCCTGCCATAAAACGACCGTTTTTGTCTAACTCACCCTCCCATTGCACCTTGTCGACATAGACATTGGAACTTTTCTTGCGGTTGGTACGTTCGACAGCAACAGCGGTGGTGTCCGGTTTGGCTCCTAGCTTAGGAAGCTCTAGCTGATCGACCGTTACCTGAGTGACTGTGACAGCCGCTTGTGCAACCTGAGGCATCAGGGAAGCTACAATACACAAGCAAAGAATCATACTTAGGATTTGTTTTCTTAGGATTTGTTTTCTCATGATTATTTTCCTCCTTATATTTTGGGGTAGTATAAAAATCGCCCCTTATGCTATATATTTTACAACATAAATTAAGATTTTTTTCGAAATGGTGTGAGTGGTAGATATATGGCGTGAATGGTACGGACGAGTGGTTGTTATCCAGACACAAATCTTTTATAATGAGCTTAGAGTAATTCGAAAGGAGAGGGGAAATGCTCACATTGGTACTGTCTCTTTTACATCAAGGGTCAACATTGCTTTTTGGAATACTGATTTCTGCTTTTTTTCTTGGAGTGAAGCAAAACAGAACGAACATGATGTATCTGCTTTTGGTCTTTGCGGCAGAGGGAATAGCAAATATGATATGCAATCTATATCTTGGCGAAATCACGACCAGTCAGATATATCCACTGATCGTGCATCTACCGCTAATCCTTTTCTTATGCCTTTACTATGGCTACTCGTTGCTTGCATCCTGTGTGTCAGTATTCACTGCGTATCTTTGCTGTCAAATCAGTAACTGGCTGGGGTTGTTTGTTCTTGCAATAACAAAGAGTGAGAACGGCTATTATTTTGTGCGGATTCTGACCACCGTAATCGTGTTTGTGATGCTGCAAAAATATGTCTGTCATGTTACGGAATCTGTATTTGCAAGAGAAAAGAGGGATTTGTTGCTAATTGGTGGATTCCCGTTCGTATACTATGTATATGACTATACCGTTACTAAATTTTCCCATCTCCTCTATTCCAATAACAAGGCGGTAGCTGAGTTTATGGGCTTTGCCTTCTGTCTGGCATATCTCATCTTTTTGCTGATCTATTTCCGCGAAGCCGAGAAGCAGCAAGCGTTCCAACGCTCTACAGATATAATGGAAATGCAGCTGCTTTCCCAGCAAAAAGAAATTGAGCAGGTCAAGGCATCACAGGAAGCGATGACGATTCTGCGACACGATATGAGGCATCAGCTCAATATGATTCTTGCACAGCTGCAGAGTGGTAATGTCACTGCTGCGATGGATTATATATCCCAGATTGAAAATAGTGTGTCGGAAGCAGCGCTGACGAATTATTGTGAAAATGAGATGCTGAATGCGGTGCTATCAATCTGGCAAATGCGTTTTGAAAAGCATGGGCTGACGCTGAAATATGATATTTCTATCCGGCAGGTGTTGACCTGTCCGGAATTGGAGCTGTGCACCATACTCTCCAATTCGTTGGAAAACGCGATGAATGCCCTGATGAAGGAAAATGCGCCGGAGGAGAAATGGGTGAATCTGAAAATGTTTCAAAGGGATGACAGACTGATGATTCAGATGGAAAACCCATGCTATCACCCTCCGCGCTTTGTAGACGGCATTCCAATTTCTGATAAAAAAGAGCATGGTATCGGCACAAGAAGTATGGTACACTATGTAGAAAAGCTTCATGGACAGTGCAATTTCTCCGTACAAGAGCATAAATTTTTGCTACGAATTATATTGTAGAATGATTTGTCTATTCAGAACGAACAAAAGCATTACCGCTGAGATTGTGAGAATATGATTCAAATTATTTTTGAAAGACGAGAGGAGCATGTCCAAGTGTATCATGTGACTAGAGGGGTTCAGAAAATAGTAAGTGAGGGACTATATGAAAGTAGCAGTGTGTGATGATGAGGCAATATTTGTGGATCGTATCTGTGCCCTGCTGGAGCGATGGGCACAGAAGAGGAATCTTTGTCTATCGTTATATCGCTTTTCCGATGGAGATGCGTTGCTTGAAACGCATTTAAGTGAAGTAATGGATTTGATTTTTTTGGATGTGCGCATGCCCTTTATCGATGGAATGGATGCTGCAAGGGAACTGAGAGCAGCCGGTTCATCTGTTCCGATTATTTTCATTAGCTCCGCCAGAGAATATGCCGTGGACTCCTACGAGGTAGATGCCTTCTGGTATCTGGTTAAGCCGGTAGACGAAACACTCTTGTATACGGTTCTCGACAAGTTTCATCGGACATTCCATGAGAAAGAGGAGATGGTAGTTCTACGCACACAGACCGGATACTGTAAAATTTCTACCATGGATGTAGATTATCTTGAGGCACAGAATAAACATGTAATCGCCTATTTGTCCAATGGCAGCTCTATCCTGCTCACAGAAAAATTCTTTAGCTGCGAACAGCACTTTTCTCTTAAAAAGGGTTTCTGCAAATGCCATCGCAGTTATATCGTTAACTTAAGACAAATAAAAGAGTTTGATAAAATTCGAGTTGTCCTGAATGCGGGTACAATGATCCCCATTTCCAGAAATAGTTATCAAATATTCAAAGAGAACTATTTTTCCTATATGTTCCAATAATACCAAGCCAAGAAAGCGGCTATTCTATTGGTAAAGCTACTTGCGTGATGAACCTGCTTTTATCCTTGTGCTGGGGCGGTCCCTCCAGGTAGGTGTGCCGGAGCACCCCGGAAGGTTTCAGCCCCTGCTCTTTTGCGTGGAGTAAAAGTCTCCGGGAGACCTCCGGCAAATCTTCATAGGCACCGTGGTGGTAAATGCAAATGGCAGACATGGCAGGCATGATCTGTATATACTCCCCCTCACTACCCTGCGGAACGGCTACGCAGAAGGAGACATCTGATGTCTGATTGTTAAGCGGATATTCGGTAAAATACATTCTGTGGGTAAGATCTGTGCCGTAAAGCTGTAATCCCTCAACCGCAGTATCACGCAGTAGCTTCGTGCGCTCTGTTATCGTGGTGGCAGAATAAGTTCTTCGATAGATTGTCTGTTGTGGAAGAACAATCTGTTTGATTTGCGGTGGGGCGTTATTTGAACGCTCTTTGAGCTTTTCGATATTGCGTTCCAGCTTGTCTCGCAGCATCTCGAAGCGTAGGATAAGCGATGGCAGGTCGAGTGAACCGTCAAAATATTTGCCAATTTCGTCTAAAGAAAGACCGAGCTCTTGAAGGAGACGGATTGTTCGTATCTGTGTAACGGTATCGATTGTATAATAGCGGTTTCCTGTCGGACCATTTCTTTTGTCAGGTCGTATCAAACCACATTCCTCGTAGTGAAGAAGGATGCGACGGGTGATACCAACAATTTTTGCAACCTCGCTAACTGTAAGTAATTTTGGATTCTCTGTCATAAAACCTCCAAATATAAAAAATATTAGTTGCATCGTACATTGATGTACGCATTATAATACAGTTATAACAAATGAAAGTGAAATGTGCAATCGTTTAGGCGTAAATGGTTTGGCAGTTTGCTTTCCAAAATAATATTTTCAATGGAGGATATAATGAAATGAAAGGATTCAAGGGATTTCTAAAAGCGATGATGGCGGCAGCAATGTCAGTTACGATGACTTTGACAGCCTTTGGGGGAGGAGGAATCGGTTCACCCTGCACGGTTTATGCAGCCACTGATACGGTAGTAGACACCGGACAATGCGGAGATGCTCTGACATATACTGTGACCGGAGATGAGGAGAGTGGCTACGCCATGGCAATCACCGGAACGGGCGATATGAATAATTATGGTCTGGACGAATGGGCAGCACCGTGGCGAGATTATAATTTCAAATCGATTTCCATTGGAGATGGCGTAACCTCGATAGGAGCTTATGCGTTCGTGTTAAACGGCAATAAAGTGAAGCTAACCATTGGTAAGAAAGTGAAGAGTATTGGGGAGTGTGCCTTTTTTCAAACGGGCATCACGGGTACGCTCACCATTCCTGCCAGCGTGCAGACGATAGGTGAGGCTGCTTTTCAGGAAACAGCCATTACGAAACTGGTACTCGGCAAGGGAATAAAAGAGTTGGGCGACTATGCCTTTTGCGACACCCCATCATTAAAGAGTGTTGATGCGTCAAAAGCAAAAGCACTTGAAACAATCGGAGAATATTGTTTCTTGGATGATGGGGAATTGAATACGATAAAGATTAATGCGAATAAATTAAAGACGGTTGGAGGTCATTCATTGGATATAGATTCATTGGATAGAGTGAAGACCCTAAAAATAACTGTTATAGCTAAATCAAAGAATAAATATAATAAAGCGGTGACGCTTATTAAGAAGGGTCGTGCTTCTTACAGTGGTGGTAATTTATACCTGACTGAATTTAAGTTCTCATATAAGAAAGGTTGATAATATCAGTGAAGAATGATTGTACCAAAGAAAAGAAGAATTGGTAAGAAAAAAGTCCGTATCGGTAATATGCCGACACGGGCTTTTTTTACTGAATTGTTTAGCGCAACTAGGTTTACTTACATAGTTTTCGATAAGAAAAATCTAAGATCCGCTCCTTACGTTCTTGTAGCATTACTTTGTAAAAACTTTTTTGAAGATTAGAAATAAACGGTGTTTCATCAATGATTTTATAAATCTGATCCATGTCAATCTTGGGAAGAATTCTTCTTAGAGCCTTGTTGCAATTTCCATTTTCCAAAGAGGAAATAAACTTGAAATATTGAATTTTTTGTCCGTTTATCTTGATACCGGAAAGTGGTCTTTCAAAAACACGGATTTCTCGTTCAGCAGGATCGTCCAATGTTTTTTTCATGATTTCTTCGTCTGCTTGTGGGAAAAGACAGCTTCCGCAATCGTAAATAGGGGCGAGTGATATTTCGTCAGTTTCGGCATTATAAAGAAAACCCCAGTTCCCATTATGTCTGTCCCAATTTCCAATTAACGCGTCCACAATGAACATATCCCAAAACCATTCAGTAAGATTTTGAGATTCTATGGCGGTTTGTTCTTCTAAAGTTTTTTCAATATCACTTAGTTCAGTGCCATAACCATTGTGGACAGAATCTATAATTGTATTTTTGAGAGAGGCGAAATCCTGAAGGACAAGACCACCTACTGTGAAATCCTTGCAAGCCACAACAATTTTTTGTTTTCCGTTTTTGGTATAGGTCCCAAGCAGAGTTTTTTGTACGGGGATACCAATGCTTTCAAATATATGACAGCCGATGTATTCCGATATACAGCCGTTGGCATAGCTCATTTCTTTGTTGATTGCAGGAATGGCAGGGAATTTAAGCATATACAATTCATTGTTATATATCACGGAAATCTTGCTGCCATTTGCACCTGCATAGGTCTTGTTACGTACAGGAAGATTGGTGAAGTCGATCATCGGTTAGTCACCTCGCTTTATTCTTAAATATTTTTCACGCAGATACCACGCCTGTTCGGAAGATATTTCCTGCTCTGTTTCAGCGGAATTAATATCAGCATTCAATTCGCTCCAAGATAGATCCCAATGATAATCTGTTTTGCCGCTGTCTACAATTTCCCAGGAAACGATCATATTCTCCAAAGAAGACTGTAAATAAGGTGGAAGATCACGCTCCAGATATTCTTTGTTATTGGGAAGTCCGGTTTCATTATCGTAGTTTGTATTTGGAGTATCAAGAGACATAAGGTATTCCATTGTGCAACCAAGCGCTTTTGCAAGCTGTTGTACCGTTCGGGCAGAGCATCTTTGTAAAGAACTTTTCCCGGAGCAAATATCTATAACTGTAGTTTTGGGAACGCCACTAATTTGAGACAGATGGTATTTTGTAATATTTTTGCTGTCTATATAATCTTGTAAATCCATTTGTATCACCCTTTCTTTTAGTATAATATATCGGTATACCGACCATCGTCAACACATTTTTGGAAGCTCATGATTTTTCCGGAAAAAAGAGGCTCTTCATTAGGATGTGTGGAATAGATAATAGGCCAAAAGCCGCATAATCATTGAAAAAGCATATGTGTTCAGTTATGATTTTTTTGCAAAGAAAAATTATAACGAAAGAGAAACACATATGCTCAACAAAAAGTCTATCAAAAATATCCTAAATGTCAAGCACACTTGTATTGATAATGTAACAATGCTTGCAGATACATCCATCATGATAGAGGTACACGCCACCAAAGGTCATCAGTGCCGGTGTGGTATCTGCGGTAAAAAATCCAAGTTCTATGACAATGGCAATCAGGGTGCCAGAACCTGGAGAGCCTGCGACTGGGCAGGACATAAAATCATTTTGGTTGCACCATCCTGCCGGGTGAACTGCCCGATACACGGTGTTGTTACATGCCAGTTCCCTTGGGCACGCCATGACGCTAAATTCACTTATAAGTTCGAAGAGATGACAGCCTGGATGGCGGTCAACTGTTCAAAAACTGCAGTTGCTGCGTATATGCGTATATCATGGAATACCGTTGGTCCTATTATTGCCCGGGTAGAAAAGGATCTTGATATCAATCCGGAAGAACGCTTTAATAACCTTGTCCGAATCGGTGTGGATGAAACCAGCTATCGAAAAGGTCATAAATATATTACTCAACTTTCCCAGCATAAATCACCGAACAATGCCTGAATAAACAACGGCTGAGATTCAATCCAGTTGTTGACTTTACTTTTCAGCATTTCTGTGATATCAGCTGACACCATTGATACAATATCTGTAAACAGAGACATGAGTCCCTGTAATGCATTGGTCAGATCCATGTCCTGTATATCATTACAGAACATGAAAAATAGCTCGCCATAGTTAATGATGTTAATTATGGTTCTTCAGTCAAGGCTCTTGCTTTTCTGCTAAACAATTATTACAACGTATCCATTGCCAAAACCAAGCAATGTATTTCTGATATCACCAAAGGTGTTATCAACATTTCAACTGGCACATGTATTAAGATATCTTGTTGGTGCTATTGAATCTGAACCAGACCTTAAGTGGCACAAGCAAATGCATGAACTCCTACAAAAGATGATTCATACTGCGAAGAAAAACAAATCGGGTATTCCAAAGGATAAAATCAAGTCTTTGACAGACAAATATGTCTCTATTCTTAAACTTGCATCCGATGAATACGAAAAGCATCCACCTACCAAAGATTTCATGGACGGTTTCAATCTCTATAAAAGACTCCGGGATTACCAGGATAACCACCTGTATTTCCTTTCCCATCCTGAAATTGATTACACCAACAACATAAGCGAGCGTCAGCTACGCAAATTTAAGCGAAAACAAAAGCAGGCTGTTGTGCTTCGGAGCGATACCGGAGGACAGCATATTTGTGATGCCCTAACCATAATCGAAACAGCTAAAATGCAAAATCGCAATGTCTATGATGCTGTAGAAGCTGCGTTTATAAAATAGCTAACTGGGTACAGAAAAGTTTGTGAATGTTTCACAAGTGAAACTCTGTACCCTTTGTATTTACTAGATTTGGCTAATCACTGAACAGTAACAATTTGATCTTATACATCTATCACAAACTGGCAAGCAGTAAGCATTTGTTTACATCCATGTTCATCAATCCAAAGTCATCAACAACAAGCAGATCATAGCCTGCGTACAGAGCCAGTTCTTCTTGATAAGTGTCCAGTTTTTCAGCTTTGGACAATTCATTTATTAACTGGCTTGCTTTTACATAACGTGCTGTCTTGAACTGGCGGAGGGCACAAATACATAGTGCATTGGCAAGATAACTCTTTCCGGAACTTGTCTTTCCTGTAATGACAAGGTTTTTGCCCTGATCAATCCAATCACATTTGGAAAGTTCCTCTATGATGTGTACATCAAGCTGTCTTTCCGGATTATACAGTGTTTCATCCAAATCAGCCGCCGGATATTTTAAGGTTGCCTTTTTGATAAAACGGTTCAGCTTCTTGGAATAACGTAGATTCCACTCTGCATCAACGATACGCTGTATTTTTTCTCTGAATGGGAGAAGTTCTGCGTTTGGATCTGCAAGCACTTCCTCCAGAGCTTCTGCCATGCCTGAAAAACGCATGCTTTTGAGTTTATTACAGATTTCATAGTCCTCCACCGAAAGTACATTTTTACCAGTCATCTATATTCCTCCTTCCCGCGCAGATTGCTGTGTTCAGGAAGTGAAGAAGTAGTCAAGGATGAATGACTGCCCTGCACATTTTTTAGCAGTTTTTTGAAATAAGAGTACCGGCATGCATTGCTTTCCACACAGGTTTTTGCGATATCTTCCAGCATGAGCTTGGATTGATTTTTACACATATGCAGGATGCCGTTGCAGCTATTATAGGCCTGTTCCTCATGCTGTGGTGCAAGTAATACAGCATCAATCAGTTTGGTCATATATGGACCAATACTCGAAGCCCAGCGCTTGTAGTACGCACCATCTTTGGAATTCACTTCTTTGTAGTATTGATGCTCGGGTGCCATGTGCTCTGGTTTAGTGATGTATTTAGGAAAATCCTTATAGGATCTTCTGTGAGTACAAATCAGCTTGTTATTTCGGTCACAAATACGGATTTCTGCCATCGTAGCCTTAAGAATTGCAGGCTGATTGTAATACGTGTACAATACTGAATAATAGTGGTCATCATACAACAGATGGTAATTATTCGGTACACGGGTAAAGTATTTATAATCACACAGTAAGAAGGATTCACCAGCAAGTGGCTTCATCTGTGGCTTGTCATATCGAAGAAAACTTTCCATCTTGGAAAGAGACTCAGAAGTCCTTTTCTCGTTGTTGATGTCCGCTATTTTTTGCTGAACATCGTGATTGATATCTTCGATACTGTAGTAGACCTTTTCTTTCAGGTCTTCCAGCAGATGGGTTTCCAGAAACTGGACATATTTCTCTACCGTAGGTTTTCCCTTGGGTTTACGGGGTGGAGGTGGGAGAATCACTACATCGTAGAAGTTCTCCAAGTCCTGATAGGCACTATTGATCACCAGTTCGTCCTTGGTATGCTTAGTGATTGCTGTTTTCAGGTTTAATGGGAAGGAACTGTTAATGTAAAGCTGGTGATAGAAAAATCTAAAAATCGCTGATTTATGGTTTATTTACTATACATTAATAGATCATAATGGGATCAATCATGAGAAGGGAGGAATTATTATGATTGATTCCAGTCACACTGAAACGCTGTATGATGTAATCCAACAGTTTCGAGAATACATCACACAAAACCATGGAGCCGACTCAAAAACTGCTCAAGCCTACATCCGGATTGCCGATGATTTCCAGCGGCATGTGAATAATAAGGATTCCTCGGTTCCACCAGAGCTAGCCGTTCAAGAGTACTATAAACTGATTGTTGGTGTGCCGCCATTTGAAGCACCACCGTCCAAATCAAAAGAACGGTATGCACGAGCCATACGGATGATTCTCGACATTCTTCATAACGAAGAGCCAAAACGAAGGTATGTCAACTATCCGCTTAGATGTCCTGCACCATATCAGGATATCCTGAGCAGATACGAAACCGTTATGAGGGATGACCAAAAGAGCCATGGTACTATCCGTACACGCTCCGGTCGTATGAAGGTATTCTTTGTTTTTTTGGCGGATAGGAAGTGTGTTGCCTTGGAGGACATTACACCAGAGCTGTTTGCCGACTATGTTTCATCCCTCAGGGATAGATACTCATCGCAAGGGAAGGCTTCTATTTTATATACGATTAGAAATTTTTTCTCTTATGACGAGTTCTCGGATATGTTATCATTTAACCCACTTCCCTTTTTAACTGGGATTCATTCAAAAAAGCATGAGAGACTACCTTCTTTCTATACAGCGGATGAGGTTAAGCGCATTCTGAATGCAGTTGACAGAAACACTCCATGGGGAAAAACAGCCTATCTTATGATGCTTCTTGCCTGTGTGTATGGGTTACGTTCCAGTGACATTAAGGCTTTGGTTTTTAGCGGCATCAACTGGGAAAGACGAACCATTACAATTTTGCAGTTTAAGACACATAGGGAAGTGTCGCTTCCCATTACGGATGAAGTGCTGTTTGCATTACTTGACTATATCAAAAATGCTCGCCCAAGAGTAAACAGCCCATACGTATTCATCCGGCTTAGAAAGCCGTATGTTCCATACTCGATGGATGACCATTTTGGAGATAAGATTTTACCATACTTCGAGATTGCAGGTGTAGACACAAAAGGGAAGCATCATGGTCTGCACTCACTCAGACACAGTCTGGCTACAAATCTTTTTGAATCGGGAACTCCGGTAAATGAGATTGCCGTGATCCTAGGGCACACATCTGCAGCCTCAACGAAGACATATGTCTGGTCTGATATTGAGCGCCTCAGAATAGCAGCATTGGAGGTGCCTGGAAAATGATCAATGACAAGGAGTTTCTTAAATTTGAAGAAGGTTTCTTCAAGCCGTACTTTGAAAAGTTCATAGAGTTCAAGCGTGGTAAGGGCGAAAAGGTTGCCAATTCAACACTAATCCGTTTCAGAAAACTGAATAATTCGCTTAACCAGTATCAGACAGATCAAATATCTGAGCAGATGATACTGGAGTTATTGGCTCCGCGTGATGGACTTAGTGAAATCGAACGTCAATACATGACATCAAACTTACGGCAGTTTTGTTCTTTCCTGGTGTTTCTCGGAGTAAACGCAGCCGCTGTTCCACCAAAGTATATGCGAACAGCCAGATGTGAATTTCGTCCATATATTTTCAGCGACGAAGAATTACATCGCTTAGTCGTTGTTGCTGATTCACTTCCTTCATCAAATAGAACCAAAGCACATCAGCAGATTTATCCAGTGCTTGTAAGAATGCTCATAGGTACCGGGATGCGTATAGGAGAAGTTTTGGCACTGAAAAGGGGTGATGTTGATCCAATAAATGGCGTGGTTAAGGTGATAAATGGAAAAAATGGTGTTTCAAGATATATTCCTGTATCTGATAGTCTAAAAATGGTTCTCAGTAGTTATGCTGAAACTATCGATATGTCTGACGAAGACAAGCCGTTTTTTATTTCTTCCTATACTGGCGGTCATCTTACATATGATGCAATGAAATATATGTTTCCAAAGATGCTTAAGGCGGCAGATATATACACGGCAGATGGTAGAACACCCAACATCCACTCTATCCGGCACACGTTCTGTACCAGAAGTCTGGAGAAAATGCTGGATAGCGGAATGAATATCTATACCGCCATACCGATATTGGCTGCCTATGTTGGTCATGTGAATTACATGGATACGGAAAAATACATTCATTTCACGGAACAGGGACATGAAGACTTCATTAAAAAAGAAGCTTCCCTGGGGAGTATATTCCCGGAGGTGATCGATGAGTGAATACTTATCCTTTTATGTCCAGCGCTATTTTATGTCGTACTTGATGAAACAGCATAATTATGGGTCGAATACTATTTCATCATATCGTGACACTTTCAGGCTGTTGCTTGCATTTATGGCAGAATCCAATGCGGATATATCAAAAATAGAAATCTATGACATCAGCCATGACAAAGTACTTGAGTTCATGACATGGCTTGCAGAAGTTAGAAAAAATGGAGTATCCACAAAAAATGTAAGGTTGGCACACATAAAATCATTTTTTCGATATGTGATGATGACTACACCAGAGCATTCAGAGCAATGCCGAAAAATACTTAGTATCCCTTTCGGAAAAGAGGACAAGAAACCTCCCGTC
>JAQYOU010000013.1 GCA_028727105.1 bacterium | reverse complement strand
AAAATAAGTGAAACATTAGCCCCGTCAATTCGGGGCTGTTTTACTTTGGGAATCCTACTCGGTGATGATTAAAATATTGACAGCATGAACCCGCATTCCATGCCTGAGCAGGCTTGAGGGCAGGCTCCGCAGGGACCCGCTTAGCGCGTCCCTACAAAGCCTGCCGGCACTTGCGTGCCAGCCTGGCATGGATGCCCCTACTGTCAATACATGAAACACCCTTCTTATGATTCAGGTGGATAGCCACCTTCTACGCACTTTTTTTATCGTCATAGTGATGAGGCTGTGCTGCCACGTGTTTTTTGAATGCTGACCTTCTCCAGGGATGGTTCATTGGAGGTATGTATTGTTTCTTTTCCTTTGGCTTCTGGTAGTCTGCATCCAGTTCTTTAGATTTTTCTTCCTGTTTCGGGATCTGTTCAAGGGCAAAGATATCTTTGTCATTGACACAGCAGAACAGACGGCCATCGAAGGCTTGTATGGTCATTACTTTGGTCCCTTTCCGATAGTGTACCTGTTTCCCGTTTCCATCCAACATTCTGTAGTGGTTATGATTAAACTGAATGGAATGCCCACAGTCAACCGTTCTTTCGTTCAATACGGCAAGGATCAGGTTGATTTTTTCATCTGAGGGTTGCGTTTCAAACACAGATTTGCTACCATGGATGGGAAGGGCGAACTTCTCATTGAATTCCTTTATGTAGGAGTTTAGGAATTCATTGGCAGCATCTATGGTCGTGATCCCTGCCAGCCTTAATTCGATTGGCAGGCGCGACTGTAGTGTCTGGTTTAAACGTTCCACACGTCCCTTGGCCTGCGGTACACTGCTGGATTCCAGAAGGACTCCAAGCTGTTTGCAGGCATAAGCAAACTGGGTATAGGTATCCTCATCGAGAGATGGGGAATTTTTCTTTTGGTAAGTAAATACTGTCCTGCGGTCTGTAAAGAACTTATACGGAATGCCATAGGTGGTCAGGATCTGATGGAATACATGATAGTATCCCTGTAAGGTTTCCTGAGTATCGAACCAGGCACCGGTGACCCTGCCAGTGGCGTCATCAACCGCTAAATGGAGATGCCAGATCTCACCGGGAATCCATTCATAAGGAGTCGCATCCATCTGTTGCATTTCACCAAAATATGCGCATCTGGGGCGTCTGGAGTGTGCATCTTCGACGGCGACCAGATTGGCCTGTATGGTATCCGCTTCCTTTTGGTTTTTAGCAGCTTTCTTTTTGCTTTCCAGCTCTTTTTTGATCCGCTTTTTCTTGGCTTTTGTTACCTTTGGAGAAAGTATGTATTCACTTTCCAGAATGTTGGCAACAGAAGAGGGTGATACCGTGATTTGCTCATGTTTTTCCAGTAACTCAGAGAAATGGCGGAAGTTCGCATCATAATATTTCGTGAGGTAGAGATCAATGATGGATCTGCGTGTTTCATCCGGGATAGTCGTTGCTGGTTTGCGCCCTCTATTTCCATGTACAAAGAATTCTTTGCCATATTTTTTATATCCGGCAAGCATACGGTTAATATGCCGTTTGGTGCATCCAAGTGTCAGAGCAGCCCTGTCTTTATTGCCGTCTGGGTGATCTGCCAGCGATTTGATTACTTCGTATTTTTTTTGTTCATCCATTGTGAGTATTACCTTTCTGATAATGATTTCCTCCTGTTTGTTATAAGTCGTAAGGAGGATATTATACCACATCTGGGACATTTTCATATGTGGTATACTAGGACATTATCATAAATGGCTTATACCTTTTTCGATGTATTTTAAAAAAAGATTGACTTTCTTTTGTGTATTTGATATATTACATATCGTAGGAATTCGGTATTCCACTTGCGGGAGTGCTGGAATTGGCAGACAGGCAAGACTAAGGATCTTGTGGGTGTATGCTCGTGTGGGTTCAAGTCCCATCTCCCGCAGTAAAGAAAAAAGCTGAAATACTTGATCAGCCAAGTGTTTCAGCTTTTTCTTTGTTTAGAAAGTAATTTCCAATTAATCAGCTCAACTCCGCTATTCTCGTTATTCCCACAAAGATCTCCTGGATTTTATACCATGTCTGATAATCCACTACTCCTGTCTGCGGCAATCCAAACACGGACTGAAAAGCACGGACTGCATTGGCTGTATTTTCTCCATAAATTCCGTCAGCTCTCACTGAGGGAACCGCCGTATAAACCTGGCTAATGGTATTTAGCTGTTCCTGAATCTGACGCACTTTCAGGCCGCTCGCTCCAATATCCAGATTATATCCCGGCCAGGAAGCCGGTATTCCGGATATTTCCTCAGCAGAATTAATGTACATATTGTCTCCGTAATAATGACGGATAATTTCTATGGCAGTATAGTTCTGATCTCCCAGCGCTTTACTGCCCCACTGGCTCAGCCAATCCGGACAACTGACTCTCTGCCCATCGCAATACTGTGTCAGAATCGGCTGTCTTACATTTGGCCTTGAAAGATAACTTTCAAACAGTTCATCCACCACATCTGAAATACTGTCAAAAATATTTCTTCCATGCATCCATTTGTGATCATATGCTGTAGAAGACGTAATGGTAAAATCATAACCTTTATTTCGATACCACTCCGTATATACCCGATTCAGCGTAAATGACATAATTGCCAATACATTAGCCTTGATTGTCTCCAGCGGCCAGGTGGCATAGATTTCACTGCACGCTACGTTCTTAATATAATCTCTGTAACGAACATAATAATCCCTTGCCGTGGAATCACCGGGTGCTCCATCATGAACTACCACATATTCAGGAACCACAACCCGACTCAGAACGATTTCTCCGCTAGTATCCATCGGTTTGATCTCATCTTCCGGTATTTTTTCCGGATATTCTCCAAACAACGTATGTGCCGGTATAACAATATCTTCATAGGCACCTTCCTCAGAAGGCTGCATCAATACGCCCTGGATACTGGTTTCCCCGGAAAGAAGCTCCGAACCGGATATTTCCACCGGTTCAAATCCCGGAGCCTGTATTCTGATGTTATACTC
>JAQYOU010000012.1 GCA_028727105.1 bacterium | reverse complement strand
CACGACTACGTTTCTGTTCAGCACTATGCGGCGAAGGCACTTCATATTGCTCCGCATAGCATTGATGCGTACTACTGGATGATTCTGGCGTTGTGCAAATTAGACCATCCAGAAATGGCTCGTGGAGAACTGCGAATGGCGCAAAGAAATCTCCTGGCAGAAGAATGTATTGAACTTTCGGAGAGACTGAAAGCCAGCGGTTTTTGTGCGTGTTATGGCATAACACCGGCATAACACCAATAAAAACCATCATAACACTCGATTTTTTTCATAACACCATCATAACACCGTCAAAACACCGATACGAACCGGCGCAACACCGGTCATAACACCCTCGCCAGTTATGTTTTCAGGGCAAGAGCAAAATTGCCTTAGAAAATGTAACTGGCGGGGGTATTTTTTTTGAATCAGAATCAGCGCAATGGCGCACCTGTTCTTGCAAGAAATTGTGAGATCGGGTGCGCTTCTTTTATTTCAGGGGATATTCCCCGCAACCGTTCTCCTCCCGGCTTCTTGGAATTTTCATTTTCAAAATTTCAAGAAACCGGAGGAAACGATATGTATTACGACCAGAAAGAAAGCGGAAAAAGAATTGCCGCACTTAGAAAAGAAAAAGGGCTGACACAGGAACAGCTTGCAGAGAAATTAAACATCAGTACAAGTACCCTTGGAAAAATCGAAAGAGGTATTCAGGGATTCTCCATTGATCTGCTGATTGAAATTGGTATCTTCTTTGGTATTTCAACTGACTACATACTTATTGGCTGCGAGATTCGCAATTATGAAGCTGCAAAGGAATTGGATTCCGTTATAAATCAGTTGGTTGCTTTGAAGATGAAATTATAAAATCCGCCGTATGGCGGTGGGTATCCACCGTGAGAGGTCATAAAAAACTGCAACCAAAACCAGTACAATTTAGACACAGCCAAAGAAAAACGGCTGATTGTTCCTTGAAAACTGAATAGACAATCATCAAATACGTTCCTGCTGTCGGTGCGAGAGCATCAGCCACATCAGCGGTACGCCGTGACGTATCGGAAAGAGAAACAAAACGACTTTTTCTTATATAGACGCAGTTGTCTCTCATCCGGTGCCAGCGATCAATACCGGCTCGTAAATATTGGGTTGCTACCAATACGGCAATGAAAACAGTCAGGGTTAATGATACTTCTCTACGGAGCTGGCGGAGAACCCGGCAGAGGTTAGACTCCTATGGAGCTGATTCGCAATCAGCCGTTTGATGATTCCCTGAGGACGACTGTTCTCTTTCCCAGGGGTGCGTGGCAAATATGGGAAACATAGATTTTGGAATGACTGCCCGATTTATTTCGGGCAGTCGTTTGTTACATACCCAACGAAAGGAGGTCATGGCACATGATGAAAGAAAATTGGGTATATCGCCGTGGCGATATTTATTGCGCTGATCTGGACCCGGTAGTTGGGTCTGAACAAGGTGGCATCAGACCGGTGATTGTAATTCAGAACGATACCGGCAACAGGTATTCTCCCACGCTGATCGTGGCAACGGTCACAACGAAAATCCGCAAGAAGGAGAATATGCCGACCCATCTTTTGATTAGAGACAATCCTGCATTTAAAGAAGCATCTGTTGTGCAGCTGGAGCAAATCCGCACCATTGATAAGCGCAGAATTGATAACTACTTAGGTAAGGTTACGCCCCGTGAAATGGTAGCGATTGAGAAAGCCTTATCCGTCAGCCTTGCAATGGAACAGCTGAAAAAGCGTTCCACAAAACATAAACCGAAGAAAGAAAAGGAGTGAACATAGATGTTTGAAGAAAGAATTGCTGCTATGAATCAGCGTACCGAAGAATCCATTGTAGCCTCCACAGGCCAGTTCGATAAGAGAACATATACCGTTGATGAGATTCAGGACATCCTGGGGATCAGCAGAACAAGCGCATATAACCTCGTGAAAAAGAAAGCTTTTCACAGTGTGCGCATCGGCGGCAGCATCAGAATCTCGAAAAAGAGTTTTGATGAGTGGCTGGATCAGCAAATGTGAGATTTGTCAAGTGTGTCGTACAACCCGGCGACAAACTTCAAAATAAATCAAGAGTTCGATAAAATGTAGCCATGACAAGAAAACACATGGCTACATTTTTTACATAGGAGGTTGTGCGATGGCAGAAACAAGAAAACGAACGAGTATGTCTGTCCCTGAAATGGGCAGGATGCTTGGCCTTTGCAAAACTGAGTCTTACTGGCTCATTAAGAAAAATTACTTCAAGACCATTCTTGTCGGCAACACCATGAGGGTGATGATCGACAGTTTTGAGGAATGGTATGCTAACCAGTTCAAATACCAGAAGGTCGATGGAAACCCTCCCGGTGAGGAACTGAAGAAAACTACATATTCTGTAGAGGAGCTTGGTCAGCGCCTTGGGCTGAAAGAAGCAACTGCCTACGAACTGGTTGCCAAAGGGCATTTTGAAATTGTCGAAGCCCTGGGCAAGCGTAGAGTGACCAAGGCGAGCTTTGAAAGATGGTATGCATCCCAGAGCGATTATCGCACGGTAGAGGATCAAAAACTGGATGCAGACATTGTGGCATCCACCTACGGTCTGCCGGAAATGGCAAGAATGCTTGGGGTACATCGTCAGACCATCTACTATATTGTTGCCAATGGCGATTTTGAGCTTATCAAGGTTGGCAGATATAAGCGAGCTACCAAAGAGAGTTTTGAAAAATGGTATCAGAATCAGACCCGCTACAGATTAGTAGCGGAGGATGGACAGGAAAGGAGATGATTACATGGCATCCATCGTTAAGAGAAAAAAGAAGTATTCTGTGGTCTATACATACACCGATGAGAACGGCAATAAGCGTCAGAAATGGGAAACCTTTGACACCAATGCTGAAGCAAAGAAAAGAAAGTTGCAGGTCGAATATGAGCAGGAGTCGGGAACCTTTATTCCACCCTCTGCCAAGACCGTAAACGATCTTCTGGAAGAATATATGTCTATCTACGGCGTGAACACCTGGGCGATGTCTACTTATGAAAGCAGAAAGAGCCTGATTGCCAATTATATTCGTCCGCTTATCGGTGATATGAAACTGGAGGATGTTTCTCCGAGAATTATGGACAAGTATTACAGAGATTTGCTTACTGTAAAAGCTGTGTCTACGAAGTATGTGAAAGCTCGTAATGAGTATCTAACACCGCATACGGTCAGAGAGATTCACAAGGTTCTGCGTAATGCGTTCAATCAGGCAGTGAAGTGGGAATTGATGACCAGAAACCCCGTAGAACACGCTACGCTGCCGAAAGAAGAACATAAGACCAGAGACATCTGGACAGCGGAAGTTCTTCTGAAGGCTCTGGAAGCCTGCGACGATGATATTCTCCGTCTGGCAATCAACCTTGCTTTCTCCTGTTCTCTGCGAATGGGTGAGCTTCTGGGGCTGACCTGGGACTGTGTAGACATTTCTCCTGCGAGTATCGAACTTGGTCAGGCAAGCATCTTCGTTGAAAAGGAGTTGCAGAGAGTAAATCGTGAAGCGATGGCAGATCTGAACGGAAAGGACATTATGTTCAAGTTCCCGCCGACCTTTGCCAGTACGCACACCGCATTGGTTCTCAAAACACCTAAGACCAAAACCAGTGTCCGCAAGGTATTCTTACCGAAAACCGTAGCGGAAATGTTGGTGCAACGAAAGGCTGACATCGAAGAATTGAAAGACCTTTTCGGTGACGAGTTCGTAGACTTTAATCTGGTGTTCTGTTCTTCCAATGGCAAGCCGATTGAGGGTCAGGTTATCAACCGTGCTTTCAATAAGCTGATCGAGGAGAACGGGCTGCCGAAGGTGGTTTTCCATAGTCTCCGACATTCCAGTATCACTTACAAGCTGAAGCTGAACGGTGGCGATATGAAGTCCGTTCAGGGTGATTCCGGTCACGCACAGGTCAAGATGGTAGCGGATGTTTACTCCCATATCATCGACGATGACCGCAGGCTGAACGCTGAAAGACTGGAAGCTGCTTTTTACTCTGGCAGACAGGCAACACCGGAACCGGTACAGCCGGTCACACAGGAAAGCTCCACCGATGATAAAGAGCTTCTTCTGAAACTTCTGCAAAACCCTGAAATGGCAGCACTCTTGAAGTCGCTGGCGAAGACCTTATAGAATTAAAATGGCAGATCCTTTTACATAGCTTTCATAGCTTGTAAAGGGGTCTGCCCTTATTTTTGTTTTTGGGGGTGCAAAATGGATAGAGCATTTATGGACGAGTATTATGATAAAATGCGAGCTGATGATATTGAGGAATTATCAAGCCAGAGGAATGAGGATTATTCCGATAGAGCCGATGATTACAAAGCTGCAAAGCAGGCTCTGCTTGAGGGATTGGGGTTATCGCATTTATTTAGCGGAAACCGCAAACTTACACCAAAAGAAAAAGAACTTTGGTTGTTGTTCGACAGGGTATATGTAACAGAACTTCTGGCAAGAGATGAATTTGCGAAGGGCGCATATATGCTGGGAGCTGAAGATCGAGAAACTATGCTTCGATAAATACTGTACCTGCTTCGGCAGGACAGGTTACATACAATCATTCGTCCCGAAAAATTCTATGGAATTTCTGATAATTCTGGTTGAAAAATTCGGTTTGAAATGATATATTAAACAGACTTAAATTGGTGTCGTGTGACACCAGCGGCTCCACAAGGGAATGAACTGTATTTCCTGTCATTCCGCATAACGAGCAGATACATAGTGACATTAGATTGTACTTGCAACGTCCGCCAAAAATCGAACGGCTTGCTAAAATCGAGCCAATCGGACGACGTGAAATCCCTCTGAATTAGCTATCACAGCATAGTATCAGATGGGATTGGAAATGGTGAAAAACCCAGTATTTCCAAGCATTTTTTAGCATCAGGTGTCACTTCCCGATGACTAATCGGGTCTACTCCTAAGCAAATGTTGTCAGTTCGATTTATATCTGCCATTCCCTAAAAGTGTGCACTTGCACAAAAATAGGGAATGGGTATAGTGTGACTATAGATGACCTTGGAAGTGTTGCAGGGACAAG
>JAQYOU010000011.1 GCA_028727105.1 bacterium | reverse complement strand
AAGGCAGGTCTCGCGCTTTTGATCGGAGGAGGTGCGAGCAATCTGCTGGATCGCATGAGAAGAGGATATGTGACCGATTATTTTTCCATCGAAGCTGCCGGCAGGTTCAAAAAGCTTTCAAATGTAGTGTTCAACTGTTCGGATTTTTGCGTATTTGGCGGCATTCTGTGCTACCTGCTGGCAGGATCAAAGGAGGACGATGCGTAAGATCCGGATCCTGACAGCGCAGGGGAAGCGTCCTACTGTACATCAAAGTCAATGCCGTGGCTGCTTAAAAAGCGCGCCGCCAATGCATCCCATGCCTGGTCAAAGCTGCGGTCCAAAGTAAAGGTGCGGTAGGAAACACCGGTGGTCAAAAGCATCTGACCATCGCGAAATGTGAGATTCAGAAAAATACCGTTGATATCTTCCGCAGAGAAACCGCTGTCGGTTGATAAAACGGTTTTTTTTGCATTTTCAGGGGAAAGCAAAAAGACAAACTTCATGTACAGGGGGGTATGCTTTCCACGGATCAGCTCAAAGCAGATGGGCCTGAAATAAGAAAAGGGCAGGTATTCACTGCCATCAGCAGTCAGTGTCTCCAGTTCCTCCGCATCGAAGAATTCACGATTGACATGTCCATCCACGCTGTAGGAAATGGCTCCGTGGATCGTGGCTTCCGACAGGAGAAAATGGTCAAACAGCTCGGATTTTAAGAGACGGTTCATAAATTGTTTCTGGTCTTTGATATAGAATGCTTTCATGAGATCACTCCGTGATATTTTTGTTCCATTGTATCATATTTTTTTTCTGCAAGCTATCCTTACGAGCCATTTCCGGCGATGCTTTCAAAAAGAAAATAAATTTTTTATAAATTTGGGAAAAGGCCTTTTCAAATACTGATAAGTATGCTACTGTGTATGTAGTATTTAAAACTACATGATATAAGATATAAGAAATCATTATGTAATTACTGATAGTGTATATACTATAGAAGAAATAGAATTCATGGATTCAGGAGGACGATATGCGTTATAAGATCGTGATCGACAGCTGTGGTGAGTTGACGGATGCGTTAAAAAAAGACTCACATTTTGAGAATGTTGCATTGGAGATTGATGTGGATGATTACCACTTTATGGATGATGCAAGCTTTGATCAGAAGGATTTTTTGCAGAAGGTAAAGGAGAGTCCGAATTGTCCCAAGTCTTCCTGTCCCCCGCCGGCCCGTTTCATGGATGCCTTTGGCGAGGACACCGAGCATGTATATATGGTCACTTTATCTGCCCAGCTTTCCGGCTCCTATAACAGTGCCATGCTGGCAAAGGAACTGTATGAGGAGCAGCAGGAAACAACGAACGGATCCGTGCCTGTGAAGATCCATGTGTTTGACTCAAAGTCGGCGTCCATTGGCGAGACACTGATCGGCATGAAGATCCAGGAACTCGAAGAAGCCGGAGTGACCTTTGAACAGGTCGTAGAGAAGGTGGAGAACTACATTGCGGAAATGAATACGTTCTTCGTACTGGAAAGCCTGGAAACCTTAAGAAAAAACGGGCGCCTGAGCAACTTAAAGGCAGTTCTTGCTACCGCTCTGAACATTAAGCCGGTCATGGGCTCTACGGATATCGGATCCATTCAGCAGCTGGGTCAGGCACGCGGTATGAACAAGGCGTTAGAGAGCATGGTGGAAAAAATGCTGGCGGTCACAAAAAATTGTGAAGAAAAGGTTCTTGCGATCTCCCACTGCAATTGTCCGGAGCGGGCAAAACGTGTGCGTGATCGGATTGAGAAGCTGGCACATTTCAAAAAAATCGTGATCGTTGATACAGCCGGTATCAGTTCCTTATATGCGAACGACGGAGGCGTGATCCTGGCGGTATAAAATTTATAAATTGTTCACAATTAACAGCGGAAAAGCAGGGCATCGCGCCTTGCTTTTTTCATACTAAAAATTTATAATAAAGCTTTGAGAAAAGGAGACTAAAAAAGCTGGAAACGGTCTTCGAAAGAGGGTGTTTTTTTGCAGGATTTCCAAAACCCGGTGGAGCGGGTGGAAACAGATCCGGTGGTAGGTCTGCATGAGATACAGGTGCAGGAGCGCAGGGAAGCAGGACTGACCAATGCCAGTGTCTCATCGGCCACAAAGACAACATCGGATATTATAAAAGAGAATGTATTTACTTATTTTAACGGTATTTTTCTGGTCCTTGCGATCTTACTGATAGCGGTAGGCTCTTTTCGCGATCTGACGTTTCTGATCGTTATCACTGCAAATTCCGTGATCGGTATCTTGCAGGAGCTCCATGCGAAAAAGGTATTGGATGAGCTGTCACTGGTAGGGCGTGCAAAGGTGACTGTCATTCGTGACGGAGCGCGCGTGGCGGTGGACTCAGAGGAACTTGTACTGGATGATATGGTGATCCTTTCGGCCGGCTGCCAGATCCCGGCGGATGCGGTGGTGCAGCGGGGATCTGTCTCCGTGAATGAGTCGCTGCTGACCGGAGAATCAGATGAGATCGTAAAGCGTGCGGGGGATGAATTGCTCTCCGGCAGCTTTATCGTGTCCGGAGAATGTATTGCAAGGCTGGATCATGTGGGCGCTGATTCCTACATTTCCAAGCTGACGCTTCAGGCCACGAAGTTGAAGGAAGGCGAACAGTCGGAGATGATCCGTGCGCTGAATAAGCTGGTAAAGGTGGTGGGTGTTCTGATCATTCCCATCGGTATCACTCTGTTTGTACAGCAGTATGTGATCAGTGGAAATGACTTGAAAAGCAGCGTGACCGGTATGGTCGCCTCCGTCATCGGAATGATCCCGGAGGGGCTGTACCTGATGGCAACGGTGGCCATGGCGGTCAGTGCCGCGCGCCTTGCAGGCAAGAAGGTACTGATCCACAACATGAAATGCATTGAAACCCTTGCCCGGGTGGATGTGCTCTGTGTGGACAAAACCGGAACGATCACGGAACCCCGTATGAGCGTGCACGCGGTGCTGCCTATGGAGGATGTGTTTGAAGAAAGGCCGGTGGAGGAGTGGCTGGCGGCATTTGCGGCTGCCCAGGCGCCGGACAATGTGACGATGGAGGCTTTGCAGGAGCATTTTTCGGATGCACCGGCTGTGATCCGCGCGGAGGGAGTGCAGGGCTTTTCGTCAAAGACAAAGTATTCTGCCACGAGGCTTTCCGGAACCTGGTTTGTGCTTGGCGCACCGGAATTTGTTCTGCGGGAGCAGTATGCGGCGCAGGCTGAGATGATCGAGGAGCATTCCCGGGCGGGCTATCGTGTGCTTGTCTTTGCTGCCTATGACGGTGATCCGGGCGGAGCAGCGCTGACGGGAAAGGTAGATACACTGGCATATGTCTTGCTGTCGAATCCGATCCGTGCCGGCGCAAAGGAAACGTTCTCCTACTTCGCCAGGCAGGGTGTACAGGTGCGCGTGATCTCCGGAGATAATCCGGTGACAGTGTCGGAAGTGGCGGCACAAGCCGGTATCGCAAATGCCGGGCGCTATATAGATGTGTCCACCTTAAAGACGCCGGCGGAGCTTGCCAATGCTGCCACCAGATATGTGGTGTTTGGCCGGGTGACACCGGATCAGAAGCGGGCGCTGGTGCGTGCCATGAAGGCACGGGGAGAAACGGTGGCGATGACCGGAGATGGTGTCAATGATGTGCTGGCTTTAAAGGATGCAGACTGCAGCATTGCCATGGCATCCGGCAGCGAGGCTGCCTCGCAGGTGGCCCAGCTTGTGTTGATGGACTCGGATTTTTCGCGCATGCCTTCAGTTGTCATGGAGGGGCGCCGCGTGGTGAACAATATTGAGCGCACGGCATCGCTCTTTCTGGTAAAAAACATTTTTTCCATGCTGCTTTCTATCTTTTCGGTATGCATGGTCTTAAAATATCCGCTGGAACCGGCGCAGATCTCGCTGATCAGCATGTTTACGATCGGCATCCCGGGCTTTATCATGTCTCTGGAGCCGAATAAGGAACGGATCAGGGGAAGGTTTTTGTCCAAGGTGATCCTGAAAGCGCTTCCGGCAGGTCTGACCGACTTTCTTGTGGTCAGTGCGATGGTTATTTTCTGTCAGGAATTTGCCGTGAACGCGGCGGATGTCTCTACGGCGTGCACGGTCATCGTTGCGATCGTCGGTTTTATGATCCTGTATAAGATCGCATCGCCCATGACAAAGGCGCATTGGCTCATGCTGATCGGAGTGATCGTCGGCTGGCTGTTCTGTGTGAGCCAGATCAGTCATCTGTTTGCGATCAACAGTATTTCCAAGCAGTGCGCGATGCTGCTCATTGTGTTTGCAATGCTGACAGAGCCTCTTTTGCGCTATCTGAGTCTGCTGATACAAAAAATGAACGAAGGATACCACCGGCTTTTCATGAAGATGAAAAGCCGGGAAAACAGGGAGTAAAGGTTATGAAAACAGGAACCGGAAAGGCAGTGATCCGGAAACAGAAACAGGCAGCCAGGGAGGCGTTGGCAGCTGCAGAGCGGCAGAGCGCTTCCCATGCGATCTGCGAAGCATTGTGGAAGCTGCCGCTTTTACAGGAGGCGAAGGCCGTGTACTGCTATGCACCCATCGGCAGCGAGGCGGATCTGTGGGAACTCTATGAGCGCCTGTGGGCAGCCGGTAAACGGCTGGCATTTCCGCGGGTGTGCGGAGAAGAAAAAGAACATATGGAGTTTTTTGAGGTGTGCAGCAGAAACGAGCTTGCGGAAGGCACCTTTCATGTGCCGGAGCCCCCTTTGGACGGGCGAAGGCCGGTGGACTGGAAGGGCGCACTGATCCTTGTGCCGGGTGTGGCGTTTGATGGATCGGGCAATCGCTGCGGCTACGGAAAGGGGTATTATGACCGGTATTTTGCGGCTCATCCGGAGCTGGTCAGTATTGGGATCTCCTTTGCATGCCAGTTTTCTGAGGAACTGGATGCCTGCTGTGAGAAAACAGATGTGAAGCTCGACTATGTGCAGACGGAAGCGGGTTGTTACCGGGCCATGGATACGTTGTCGTATGAGGAACTGGTAGACAGGATCAGCAACAGCAGGCGATTTGGCAGGGCGCCGGGGGTGGAGTGCTCGGCTGCGATGATGGAGCGGCTTTCTGATCCGCAGAAGGAACTGCGTTTTGTTCACATCGCGGGAACGAACGGCAAGGGTTCCGTAGCGGCGTTTCTGCGGGAGATCTGTGAAAAGGCAGGGCTTCGGGCAGGCTTTTTTACCTCCCCCCATCTGGAGGATTTTACGGAACGCATCCGCATCGGGCATGCCCGGATCCCCCGGGAGGAAGTGGTCAGGCTTGGACGTATTGTGACAGAGCAGAACCATCATCTGATGGTTTCCAAAGGAATCAATCTGACAATGTTTGACTATTGCCTGGCCATTGGGTTATTATATTTGAAGGAGCAGCAGGTGGATCTGGTCATTTTGGAGACCGGCATGGGAGGACGGCTGGATTCTACCAATATCATTCCGCCGCCTCTGGTTTCGGTGATCACGGGGATCGGACTGGAGCACACGGAATATCTCGGTGATACGATCCCGGAGATCGCATCGGAAAAGGCAGGGATCCTGAAGACGGGAAGTCATGCGGTTCTGATGGATCAGAATGAACTGGCTATGGATGTGCTGACCGGGCGTTGTGAGAAGCTTCAGATTCCTTATGTGGTGAGCGGCAGTCTGGATGCTGACGGTCTCTATAAAAACGAACGCTATGAGATGTGTATGCTGGGTGCTTATCAGAGAAAAAATGCTGCGGCAGCCATAGAGGCGGCAGGACTTTTGGCAAACAACGGTTTCCCGGAGATCACGCAGCAGGCGGTGTTTCGCGGCATCCGCGATGCCCGGTGGGAAGGCCGGATGGAGCTTGTCAGTGAGCATCCGCGGGTACTTTTGGACGGCGCCCACAATGTGCACGGCGTGACTGCCCTGGTGCAGAGCCTGCGGGAGCTTTCCGATGATCACTCCTATACGTTTTTTATGGGCGTGATGGCAGACAAGGATTATGAGGCGATGGTAGATCTGATCCTGCCCCTGGCAAAGCATATCTATGCGCTGGCACCGGACAGTGCCCGGGCATTATCTGCGGAGGAATTGTGTGCGCTCATTCAAAAAAAGGGCGGCAGCGCCACTGTGTGCATGGACAGCAGTCACTTGCTGGAGCTTTTGCACGGGCAGGACAAGGATGAAACATGTGTGGTGTTTGGATCACTCTATTTAATTGGAGAGATCAGACACCGGCTGAAGCATACAAATGAATAAAGAAAGGAAAGCGGCTGCGCAGGCAGCCGAAAGGGAAAGGTTATGAGAGTTACAGTAAAGGTGGGCACCTCCACACTGGCATATCCTACGGGACGGTTGAATATCCGTCATGTGGAAGAGCTGGTAAAGGTGCTCAGTGATCTGAAAAATGCAGGACATGAGGTGGTTTTAGTATCTTCCGGTGCCATCGGAATGGGCGTGGGAAAGCTGCCCTTAAGCGAGAGGCCCACGGATATGCCCACCAAGCAGGCAGCAGCGGCTGTGGGACAGTGCGAGCTGATGTATACCTATGACCGTCTGTTTACGGAGTATAATCATGTGGTTGCACAGATCCTGCTGACAGGAGCGGATTTCGATCATGAAGACCGGAGACAAAACCTGGAAAACACTATGTTTCGTCTGCTGGAGCTGGGGGCTATTCCGATCATCAATGAAAACGATACGATCGCCACGGAAGAGATCTCCGTGGGCGATAATGATACACTTGGCGCGATCGTTGCAACCTGTGTAAGATCCGATCTTCTTGTGATCCTGTCCGATATTGACGGACTGTATACGGCGGATCCGAGACAGGACAAAAATGCCCGGTTCATCTCGATCGTAGAGGAGATCACGCCGGAGATCGAGGCACTGGCGGGCGGCAGCGGCAGTTCCCTTGGAACCGGAGGAATGGCAACAAAATTACACGCGGCACAGATAGCGACCCGGGCCGGCTTTGACATGGTCATTGCAAACGGTGCCCGCCCGGAGATCCTGTATGATATCGTGGACGGAAAACGTGTCGGCACCAGATTTATCGGGGAGGGAAAAGCATGACAACACAAGAGATCTTAGAGGCGGCGCGCAGTGCAAAGGCACAGATGGCGATCGCGGATACGGCGAAGAAAAATGCAGCGTTAAATGCTATGGCAGACTGGCTGGTGTCTGAGACAAATGCCATTCTGATCGCCAACGAGGCAGATATGAAAGCAGCGGAAGGAAGCATCTCTGAGGTGATGCTGGACAGACTGCGCCTGACAAAGGAGCGGATCATGGATATGGCGGAGGGGATCCGACAGGTGGCAGCACTTCCGGATCCGGTGGGAAAGATCCGCTACAGTCACAGCAGGCCCAACGGCTTGCAGATCGACCGCGTGGCATGTCCGCTGGGTGTGGTAGCCATCATCTACGAAAGTCGCCCCAACGTGACCAGTGATGCGGCTGCTCTGGCCATCAAGAGCGGAAATGCATGCATCTTAAGATGCGGAAAGGAGGCCTGGCGCTCCAGTGCAGCGATCGTTCATGCCCTCAGACAGGGGCTCGCGGAAAAGAAGCTGCCGATGGATGCTGTCAGTCTCATCGAGGATACGACACATGACAGTGCCAATGCCTTGATGACAGCCACCGGCTACGTGGATCTGCTCATTCCCCGCGGCGGTGCGGGACTCATCAATGCCTGTGTACAGAACGCAAAGGTTCCCTGTATCCAGACCGGAACCGGTATCTGTCATATTTATGTGGACGCTGCGGCAGATCTTTCACAGGCCGTGGATATCGTGGAAAACGCAAAGACCAGCCGGCCCAGCGTATGCAATGCCATGGAGGTATGTCTGGTGGCGGAGGACGCGGCAGGGGAATTCCTGCCGGCATTAAAGGAGCGGCTGGTGGATGGGCGCATGGCGGAGGGCAAGCAGCCCGTAGAGCTTCGTCTGGATGCGCGGGCAGCGCAGATCATTGACGGAACTCCCGCGTCTGATACGGATTTTGATACGGAATTTTTAGATTATATACTGGCTGTGAAGGTGGTCCGTGATGTGGATGAGGCAATCGCGCACATCGGAGCCCATTCCACCGGACACAGTGAATCCATCCTAACAAAGGATCCGGGCAGTGCACAAAGGTTTACGGCAATGGTGGATTCTGCAGCGGTCTATGTGAATGCCTCCACCCGTTTTACCGATGGCGGAGAATTCGGGCTGGGCTGCGAGATGGGCATTTCCACACAAAAGCTTCATGCCAGAGGTCCGATGGGACTGGAGGAGCTTTGCAGCTATAAATATGTGGTCCATGGTGACGGACAGATCCGTTAGGGAGGGGCCTATGAGAAACATTTGGAGAAGTTTTTTTTGCATGCTGCTTGTGATCGTGCTTACGGGGGTTATGGCACAGTCTCCGGTAACGGCAGATGCCCGGGTCGCGGAGGAGCTTTGCACTGATCTCAAGGGCGCTTCGGGCACGGAAAAAACACCCTTTGAGAAATACGGCAGATTGTCCGTAAAGGGCAGCAGTCTGGTGGATAAAAACGGAAAGGCCGTGCAGTTAAAGGGCGTCAGCTCCCACGGAATGTCCTGGTATCCCCAGTATATAAACGAAAAATCCATGCGCACCATGCGGGACAAATGGGGCGTGGAGGTTGTGCGGCTTGCCATGTATACGGCAGAATACAACGGCTATTGCACCGGAAGCGCGGAAAACCGGAAGCTTTTGCGAAAGCGGATCTATGATGCAGTGAAAGCGGCAGAAAAGCTTGGCATGTATGTGATCATAGACTGGCATATCTTAAGTGACAATGATCCTGCAGTCTATCAGGCACAGGCCAAAAATTTTTTTAAGATCATGGCAAAGCGTTATGCAAAGTCAGATCACGTGATCTATGAGATCTGTAATGAGCCAAACGGCGGTACCAATTGGGGACAGATAAAAAAATATGCAAAATCTGTCATAAAAACGATACGATTATACGATAAAAATGGTATAATCATTATAGGTACGCCAACCTGGAGCCAGGATGTGGATCAGGCGGCTGCCTCGCCTATTACCGGATACAAAAATCTGATGTACGCATTTCATTTTTATGCGGACACCCACAGGGATCAGCTCCGCGAGAAGGTGGAGGCGGCAGTGAAGGCAGGGCTTCCTGTCTTTGTGACGGAATATGGGATCTGTGATGCCTCCGGAAGCGGAGCCATCAACAAGACAGAGGCAAAAAAATGGATGAAGCTTCTGGATAAGTATCAGATCAGCAGCTGCATCTGGAATCTTTCCAACAAATCGGAAACCTCGGCACTGATCCGGCCGGAATGTACGAAAACCTCCGGCTGGAAGAACTCCGATCTTTCTGATGCGGGGAAGTGGTTTGTGAATATGATGAAGGGATAAGAGGATAAGAATATGAGAAGAAACAGGGTGTATGCGATGTGTCTGGCAGCGGTGCTTACGGCTGTCAGTCTGAGTGGCTGCGGCGCGGGGGATACCGCTGCGGATGCGTCCGTGGGCAAAGAGCCGCAGGAGCAGCAGTCGGGTCAGGCAGAAAGCGGAGACATTACGCTTCGTGTCTGGGCCGGTGAGGAAGACAAAGAGCTGATCGCGGTGATCGCAGATAATTTTGCAAAGGAGCACGCTTCGGAGGCGAACATTACCATCGAGTGGGAGCCTATGGTGGAGGGCGAGTGCCGCTCGAACCTGCTGGGAGATGTGCTGAATGCGCCGGATGTGTATACGACAACAGACGGTGATATCCGAACCATCGCAGCCGGAGGAGCTGCTTCCGAGGTCATGAAGCCGGACGAGATCAAAGAAAACAATCTGGCTTCCGCCGTGGAGGCGATGACCATCAACAACAAGATCTATGGTTATCCGCTGACAGCGGACAACGGATACTTCCTGTACTATAATAAAGCGTATTTTTCAGAGGAAGATGTTCAGGATCTGGATACGATCTTAAACATTGCGGCAAAGAACAACAAGCTGTTTGCCATGGACTGGTCTTCCGGCTGGTATCTGTACTCCTTCTTTGGGCAGACCGGATTAAAGGTCGGATTAAATGACGACGGTGTGACAAATTTCTGTGAATGGAACAATGCAAAACGTGAGATCAAAGGTACGGACATCGCGGAGGCATTGCTGAAGATCGCGGCAAATCCCGGTTTCAAAAGCACACCGGACTGGATAAAGGGGATCCAGAGCGGCGACGTGATCGCCTGTGTCAGCGGTGTCTGGGATGAGAGCGCCATCAAAGCTGCGTGGGGTAGTAACTACGGAGCTGCGAAGCTGCCCTGTTACACTGTGGCAGGGAAGAAGGTTCAGATGGCATGCTATTTCGGCTATAAGATGATAGGAGTGAATCCTTATTCTGAGCATATCGAATGGGCACACAAGTTTGCGGATTACATCGCAAATGAAGAAAACCAGGTGCTTCGTTTTCAAATGCGCGGCCAGGGGCCTGCCAATCTGAAGGCTGCAGAGACTCCGGAGATCCAGGACGCCGCAGCGATCCAGGCGGTGCTGGAACAGTCTCAGTATTCCGAGCTGCAGAGGCTGGGATCGAATTTCTGGGCGGCATCAACCACCCTCGGAAACACACTTGCTGCCGGAAATCCGGAGCATGTGGATCTGCAGCAGCTGATGGATACAGCGGTAGAAGGCATCACCAGTTCAACCGTGCAGTAGGCAGGAGGATACCATGAAACAAAAAAAGACAGAAAACATGAAAAAGACCAAAGAAACAAAAAGACCCAAAAAGGCCCTCCGTTCCAAACAGGCAGGACCTGCCGGGAAAAAGAATAAAAAGCAGAAGAAGTCCAGTATCAAGGGCTGGCTGATCGTTCCTGTCGCAGCCATGGGACTGATGATCGTGCTGTCGAACTTTATTTCCGTTTCGAGCCTTCGGAATGTAAATAAGGAAGCAAGTACCATTGCCGATGTGTACCTGGAAGGGATCACAGAGCTGGCAAGTGTACAGAGTGATATGAAGGACCTGTATACGCTGGCGCTTTCCCACATTGTAGCTACCGATTCCGAGACGATGCTGGAGATCGTGGATTCCGTGCGGGAAAAGGAGGCGGTGCTGAATAAGGAGATCGTAGCATATGCTTCCTACGTAGACAGCAAGGATACGGCCATGTATGAGAGCATTCTTGCAAACTATGAAAAGTCAAAGAAATCCATTGCAAACATGATGGCGCTCAGTGCTGATTCCCAGAATGAAGCTGCTTTTGCTCTTGCAAACACGGAATTAAAAAGCAGCATGAATGCCATAACAAAAAATATCGCGGTGCTTGTAGACCATGCCAGAGAGGCATCCGCAAAGACCCGTTCAGAATTAGCCGCTGTTTATCGAAAAGCATTTATCATCAATGTATCCACCGCAGTGGTCGGACTGTTCTTACTGTTTTTAGCAATTGTGCTGATCCAGAGGAAGGTGCTTTCGCCTCTTGCCAAAACAGAAAAGTCGCTGGAGGATATCATGCAGGACATCGATCGCAGAGAAGGCGATCTGACAAAGAGGATCCGTCTGTACGGACGGGACGAGATCGGTTCTTTGGGCGGCGGTATCAATGCGTTCATTGAGCGGCTACAGAGTATCCTGCGCACAGTCACGGACAGCTCGCTGCAGATGAACGGGATCGCAGGTGAAGTTAGCCAGAGTCTGGAAAAATCTAATGGCAGCGTCATGGAACTGACGGCTGTGACGGAGGAACTTGCAGCTACCATGACAGAGGTCGGGAGAAATGCCGGTCTGATCAATGAGAGTGCCACATCGGTGCAGGGTGAGGTTGCAGAGATCGCAGAGCGTACAGCAAAGATCAGCGGTCATTCCAAGAATATGAAGGCTCACGCAGACCGTCTGGAGAACACGGCGCGCACCAATATGGAGCATACAAGCCGAAAGGTAAACGAGATCCTGACCGTACTTAACGAAGCCATCAGGGAAAGCGAGAGCGTCGGACAGGTGAACAACCTGACGGACGATATCTTAAATATCGCTACACAGACAAATCTGTTGTCGCTGAATGCATCCATTGAGGCGGCACGTGCCGGAGAAGCAGGAAGAGGCTTTGCTGTGGTGGCATCAGAGATCAGTCATCTGGCAAATGAGAGTCAGGAGGCGGCAAACCGCATACAGGAGATCAATGCGGTCGTTACCGCTGCTGTGAACAACCTGGCAGAACAGGCAACGGATCTTGTCACCTATATGAACGAGTCCATTTTGCCTGACTATGAGGCTTTTGTGACTGCGGGCATGGAATACCGTGAAAATGCAACGTACATAGAGCGGGAGATGGAGGCCTTTGTAAAGAAGACTGACAATCTGAATGAGAATTTCAATGAGATCGCAGATTCCATTGATTCCATCAGCCGGGCCATTGATGAAGGTGTGGACGGCGTCAACGGCACAGCTGCAAGTATGCAGACCCTTGCGATGGAGATTGACGGGGTATCCGGTAAGATGGATGAGAACCAGGAGATTGCAGGCACCTTAAAGAAAGAAACAGAGATATTTGTGAACCTGTAACATGAAAGCAGCCCGGTCAGCTATTCTGACGGGGCTGCTTTTTGCAATGCCTGTTCGATCGCGTTTAACAGAACGGCGGAAGTGTATTGGTGATCTGCTTCGTAGGTGATGCCATCCAAGGATTGCTGCTCTAAGATCTGCTCACGCAGACGTTTGGTGGTGGGCTCCATCAGCGGATACATGACAGCCACACTATCCTCCGGATTTTCCAGTGCAACATCCTTGATCCGGTTTTTGTCTACCGTGACCTGCACATTTACACTGCGGTCCTTCAGATCGATGGATGCGGTATAAACACCCGGTATGTAGGCTGCGCTTTCTGCTGTGGGCATATTCTTTTTGCCGGATCCAAACATGGTGACAAGCAGGATCACAAGGATTACGCCCAGCACCAAAAAGATCGCGGTGTAAATCAATTCTTTCATATGAAGTACAAGGATTTTTGTCTGACGGCTCAATGGATCGCACCTCCCTTTCGTGTTTAGTTCAGTATATGGAGGGCAATACCAAAATATGAAAAAAAATAGAAAATAGTGCTTGACTTTTCATGGACTATCGGATATTATAATACATGTGCTTGAGAGCGCACACAAAACTTCATAAAAATGCGATAGTGGCGTAGTTGGTAACGCGCGACCTTGCCAAGGTCGAGACCGCGGGTTCGAGCCCCGTCTATCGCTCTTATCAAATCCTCGGGAACGCTTTTAGATAGCGGGTTCGGGGATTTTTTTTGTCATCATGCGTGACAGAAAAAGCACTATTGACAACAAGAATGACAAATGTCGAAAATTGGTGGGAAATGGATGAAAAGCATTGATTTTAAAGGGCTGGATATGGTAAATTATCTATGGAAAGCAATCGCTTGACAGCTCCGTGGAGCTTATCATAGAAATGTGTCATTTTTTGTTGCATAATGAACTTGCAGTTTTTGTTATGATGATAAAAATGGGACCAGGGGAGAAATAGATGCGTAATAAAATACTGATCGTAGATGATGTGGATATCAACAGAGAGCTGCTGGCAGAAATGCTCGATGATGAGCACGAGATACGGATGGCAGAGAATGGTGAGGAGGCCTTGCGCATACTGAAGGCTGATCATGAGCAGATCGCACTGTTGATGCTGGATCTGGTCATGCCGGTGATGGACGGGTTTACGGTCCTGAAGGAATTACAGAAGCTGCCTTGGAGTAAGGATATCGGTATCATCATCATCAGCAGTGATACTGCGGTTCAGACGGAGACAGATTGCTTTGATCTGGGGGCTGCGGACTTTGTGCACCGCCCGTTTAATAACCGGTTGGTAAAAAAACGGGTGAATAACGTGATCTCTCTGTATCAGACGCAGCAGGAACTGGAACAGAAGGTGGAGCGGCAGACGGAAACACTGCGCAAACAATACCGTTTGCTCCAGCTTCAGGCAGAGAAATTAAAACAGAGCCGTTCCAATGTCATCGATATCTTAGGTACAGTGGTGGAATACCGGAATCTGGAAAGCGGTCAGCATATTGAGCGTGTGAAGGGATATACCAGGATCCTGGCAGAACGGCTGATGAAGGATTTTCCGGAATACGGATTGACACCGGAGCGTGTGGAGGTGATCGTTTCGGCAAGCGCGCTGCATGACATCGGAAAGATCGCGATCCCGGATGCGATCCTTATGAAGCCCGGCCGGCTGACAGAATCGGAATTTGAATATATGAAGGCTCACACCACAAAGGGTGGAGAGATCTTAAACAGTATCAAAAATGTATGGGATGAGGAATACGGCAAAGTAAGCTACGAGATCTGCAGACATCACCATGAACGCTATGATGGCAGAGGATATCCGGATGGGATGAAGGGGGAGCTGATCCCGCTTTCTGCGCAGATCGTGTCGGTGGCGGATGTGTATGATGCCCTTGTCAATGAGCGTGCATACAAAAGTGCGTTTTCAAAAGAAACCGCTTTTCAGATGATCATGACCGGCGAGTGCGGTGTTTTTTCACCCAAGATACTGGATTGTTTCTGGAATGTGAGAAAAGAGTTTGAAAAACTGGCTGATGCAGCGGGATGATCGATCATACAGAGTGCCGCAAGAAAGAGGATGGTTGCGGTACTCTGGTGGCAGATTGAAAAGATTCTTTCAATTTGTAAAAAAATAGCTTGACTTTTGTGTGCCCTTACGGTATTATAATACTCGTGCTACGGAGCAGCACACAATACTTCATAGAAACGCGATAGTGGCGTAGTTGGTAACGCGCGACCTTGCCAAGGTCGAGACCGCGGGTTCGAGCCCCGTCTATCGCTCTTGTTAAATCCTCGGGAACGCTTTTAGATAGCGGGTTCGGGGGTTTTTTATTTGTCAGTGATTTACGTTTGCAGCATAAAAAAGGCCGAAAACGAATGACTTGCAAAGCTTCGTTTTCGGCCGATGAAGGAATCGCTGTTACTTAGCGCTCACTTCGTCCAGGTAATCATTTACGGCATCTGTGTTCACTTCCACGGTAGAGTTTTCTGTGCCCGATGTATTTGAACCGTTTGCCTGATGATAAACAGAAAAACCGATCCATACGCAGATGGCTGCGGCAATGATCACTCCGCCGATCGCAACAGCAGTGCGTTCAAATCTTTCCTTGCGCATTTCTTTTTTGCGGTTTTTCTTGTCCTTTTTATACTGATCTACTTTTGCCTGACTCATGTTTTTCTCTCCTTTATTTGTTCATCGGGGGGCTTTGCATTTGAACTGCTCACCCAATCAGCTATAGTATACACTATTTTATTCGATTTTGGTTGAAAAACACAAAAAATACATATAAAATTTGTTTAGGATCAATAAAGTGAGAAACAGATACGGTTTTACAATAAATAACCAGGCAGGTTTTCATGTGCCTGAAGGGGGAATTGAAATTGGGTTATACGATTGCGCTGCAGTGGGCAGCGATCATTGTTACATTGATCATACTGGCACGGGCATGCCGGGGAAAAAACTCAAATGAGAAAAAAGCATGGATCGCATTTTTAGTGATGCTTTTACTTTTAAATGTCGGCTATCTGTTTGAACTGATGGCGGATGACCGGTCGGCAGCCTTTTTCGCTCTGCAGATCGAATATGCAGGCTTTATCTTTATGGGGTATTTTATCTGCCTTTTTTTTACCTTTTATGCGAAACGCCAGGTTCCCCAGTGGATCGGTGTTTATACATTTGTATTTGATCTGTTCCTGCTGGTGATCACGTGGACAAGCAATTATCATGAGCTGATCTTTAAAAATGTGCGTTATGATCCGGTAAACGGAATCTATCAGCTGCAATATTCCCACGGCGAGATGTATGCACTGCTCATCTGGGGCTGCGAAGTGGCACCGTGTGTACTGGCAGTGATCCGTGTAGTCACTGACATCGGCAATGAATGGGTTCCGCGGCTGCGCAGACAGGCGGTACTGATGGCCGTGCTGATGTTTTCATCCTTCGGATGCGTCGTGACGTTTATCATGCGGACAGCTTCACTTCCCTACCACCTTGCAGCGCCTGCCGCGATGCTCCTGGCAGATGTCTTTGCACTTCGTTTCTGGGGAAGAGAAGGCTTTCACCCGCAGACGGCTGCAATTCAGACGACCCTTGACCATCTGCATGAGGGCGTGCTCGTTTTGGATGGAGCCATGAAGCTGAAGTCTTACAATCAGGAGGCAAAGCGGCTGTTTCCGGAACTGGAGCCCACGCTGATCGATCATCATATTAAGGTGCTTCACAGTATTCCGATGGAGCTGTTTGAGGAATATGAGAAAAAAGAGATTGATTTCGGCAACCGCCATTTTGAAGCAGAACGTTTTGAGATCAGGGATTCCTTCCGGACGATCCACAGTTATGTGCTGATCCTTACAGACCGGACGATGGAATGCAACTATATCGCGGAGATATCAAGCGGAAGGAAGCGTGCAGAGCGCGCAGAGCAGGAAGCATTGAATGCTCTGCGCGAGGCAAAGAATGCCAATCGCATCAAAACGGATTTCCTTACAAATGTGTCTCATGAGATCCGCACGCCCATGAACGCCATTGTCGGCTTGTCAGAGCTCATCATAGAAGAAAGCCGTGGAAGAAAGGTGTATGATTTTGCTTGTGATATCAAAAATGCATCAACTAATCTTTTGGCAGTCATCAATGATATCTTAAGCCTTTCCAAGCTTGAGACCGGACAGATGACGCTGGCTCAGGAAGAGTATTCGACAGAACAGCTTTTAGAAGAGACGATTCATCTTGCAAAAATGTCAGCTGCGTCCAAAGGCTTACAGCTGAAACGGGAGATCTCACCGAAGCTGCCGTGTCAGTTGATCGGTGACCCTTTGCGCATCCGTCAGATGATCAGTAATTTTCTGGATTTTGGCATGAAATATACAGAGCGCGGATATGTGAAGCTGAGTGTCACACATAAATGGCTGAATGAAAAGCAGGTGCTTATGGTGTTCCAGTTTGAGGATACCGGTGCGGGCTTTACCAAAGAGGAGTCCGAGGGGCTGTTTGACCAGTTTCGGCCAATGGATGAAAAAAAGGAACGCAATCTGGAGAGTATCGGTCTTGGCATTGCGATCACCAAGCGTTTTGTGGACTTGATGAACGGTACGGTGGAGGTTTCCAGCGAACCGGGAAAAGGAACTATCTTTACCGTCTGCTTCCCTCAGGAGGTAGCGGATATCCGCAGTATCGAACAGCAGCCTTGGCGGAAGCTGGATGTGACGGAGGATATCGACCGTGCATTTATCGTACCGGATTACCGTGTGCTGGTGGTGGATGACAATAAGATCAACCTGAAGGTGGCCTGCGGTGCATTGCAGCCGTATAAGTTCCGCGTGGATGAAGCGAAGAGCGGACGCCAGGCCATAGAGCTTGTAAGATCGAATGTATATGATATGATCCTGATGGATCATATGATGCCGGAGATGGATGGAATAGAGGCGACGGATCATATCCGTACAGAATGCGGCGAAAATGGAAAGAAGCCGGTGATCATCGCCCTTTCTGCCAATGCCTACAACAATGCAAAAGAAATGTTTGTAAACAGCGGCCTGCAGGATTTTATCGCAAAGCCCCTGGATAAAAACGAGCTGCACCGGATGCTGTGTAAATGGATCCCGGCGGAACGCCGACTGCCTGCGGAGGGCACGGATGAGGCGCTGGAAAAGATCGCCCGCGCGGGAAAAGCGGAGCTTTTCATGACCGGCGTGGATGTGAATGCGGCTATGGAAATGCATTCCGGCGGCATGGACAGCTATCTGGAGCTTTTGGAGCTTTATTATATGGATGGCGAACAAAAGCTTGCGCTTTTGGAGAAGCTGGTGCGTGAGGAGGACTTCAAGAATTATGAGATCGAAGTTCACGGTATCAAGAGTGCTTCCGCAAATATTGGTGCAAAGGAGTTCTCGGAGCTGGCAAAAAGTCATGAGTTTGCTGCAAAAGAGGGAGATTTTGACTGGATCCGTGATGGCTTGTCCCGGCTTTTGTCTGAATATGACTTCCTGCTGCATGAGATCGAGCGGGTGCTGCGCACGAAGGGCTATTTAAAAGAAGAATCGGAAGAGGCGCAGGAGGGAGAGATCCTGCCTATGGAAGAGACCGTTCGACGGATGGAAGAAATACTGTCAGATATCGAAAATTTCTGTCCAAAACCCGCGGCAGTAAAAGTTGAAGCGCTTTTGTCAGAAAATATTGAAAAAAGTGCAAAAGATTGCTTGAAAGATATACAAAATAGGCTTAAAATGTATGATGATGACGCAGCTGAGGATTTGCTGAGAGCTTTCCTTGAACAGTTGGATCAGACATGACTTTGATGCATGTACATAGGAGAAATCGACATGGAAAAAATGCGAATACTTGCGATTGATGATAATACGGTAAATCTCGCAACGCTTGAGCAGGAATTAAAATCAAAATACGAAGTGATCCCAATGATCTCGGGCCGCAGGGCGATCAAATATCTGTACAGAGAGCAGGTGGATCTGATCCTGCTGGATGTGGAAATGCCGATCATGGATGGAATAGAAACCTTAAAGGAGATACGAGCACAGGAGAACGGTGTGACCGTTCCTGTCATTTTTCTTACCGCGAAAAAAGATAAGGCGACCGTGATCGATGGCGCAAAGCTCGGTATCATGGATTACATTACAAAGCCCTTTGATCCGGAGGATCTGCATGAGCGCATCGAGCGTGTGTTCAAGAGACTGGGCGTTCTTCCCATGGAGGAGGAGGAATTGTACCAGCGTGTGCTAGGTATCTTAAATGATATGAAGGACATGCGGAGCAAGCAGGCCATTGTGAAGACGGAAGAGGTCTTGAATTATCAGATCGATGAGGAATTGTCCGGACGTATCCGCAATGTGCTGGGCAAGCTGAAACAAAATAATATAGAAAGTGCCGTCGAGATGATGGAGCGCGTGGTGGATTATCTGGACAAGCGTCTGAACAGCGGGAAAAAGAACAATGCACTTCCGATCGCGGAGAGTGAGATTTCCGTGCGTATTCTCTATGCGTTGGATGATCTGTCAAACTTTAAGCGCAAGGAGGCCATTGCAAAGCTGAAGGATCTGCAGCGTTATGATATCGGCAGTTATGTGTATCATGTCACGGAGGAAGTGGTCACCCTTTTGGATGATTATGATGAAGTGAAGGCAGAGGAAATGCTGCGGACGCTGTTGGCGGATCTGAAAAATGCTCCTTCCAGCGAGCTTTCCAAGCTGGAGATCGAGCGGAGCGTCAGAAGGGTGCAGGGTTATCATTCTACATTTAAAAAATAGTGAAAAGAGGATTGGAAACAGTGGGAGAACAGAAAAAAATACAGTATATGACAAGACAGGAATATGCCAGTTACGTGCAGCATCATTACCGCAATGATCCCCAGTGGGTTCGCACGATGCTGCTCTCAAAATTCGACAGAGAACACAAAACAAAAAAATAATCGCACAGAAAACAACAGCAAGACAGAAAAAACCACAAAAAAACAGAAAAATATGTGGTTTTTTCTTTTATCGTGTGTTATACTCTGAATTAGGAACTTGTTTATAGGAGCGTAAGGTAAAAAAATATATTTGGAGGGAACCATTATGCCGAAACAGTATTATGATGGAGAAATCGCAAAATCTCCCAGAATTCAGAAATTGATCGATCATTTGTTTGAACATATGCCGGTGATCGAGGCCGATCGTGCAGAGATCGTGACAGAGAGCTATCGTGAAACGGAAAATGATCCGATCATCATGCGCCGTGCAAAGGCGTTTCGGGCGATCTGTGAGAAGCTGCCGATGGTGATCCGTCCCCTGGAGCTGATCGTTGGAAGCAATGCCATCGCGCCCCGCGGATGTCAGATGTTTCCGGAGTATTCCTATGCATGGATGGAAGAAGAGTATGACACGGTGGCTACCCGTGAGGCGGACCCGTTTTATATTGCGGATGATACAAAAAAGCGCCTGCATGAGGCTTATCAGTATTGGGAGGGAAAGACCACCAGCGAGCTGGCTACGTCCATGATGGCAGAACAGTCGCTGATGGCCATGAAGCACAATATCTTCACCCCCGGTAATTATTTCTATAATGGAATCGGACATTTTACCGTAAAATACGAGGAGGTTTTAGCACTCGGTTTTGAGGGCATCATTGCAAAGATCGATGAACAGCTGGATCAGATGACGCTCTGTGAGCCGGATTATGCAACCAGACATTCCTTCCTTGTTGCGGCAAAAATGAGCTGTGAAGCAGCCATTACCTATGCAAACCGTTACAGCGCACTGGCTAAGGCGGAGGCCGGGAAAGAGACAGACCCTGCAAGAAAGGCAGAGCTTTTGGTGATCGCGGCGAATTGTGCAAAGGTTCCGGCAAAGCCTGCTGAGAGCTTTTACGAGGCATGCCAGTCTTTCTGGTTTGTTCAGGAGCTGCTGCAGACAGAGTCCAGCGGACATTCGATCTCTCCGGGACGGTTTGATCAGTACATGTATCCTTACTATAAAAAGGATATGGAGGATGGAAAGATCACCCGCGAGTTTGCGCAGGAGCTGCTCGACTGTATCTGGGTGAAGCTGAATGATCTGAACAAGTGCCGTGATGCTGCAAGCGCGGATGGATTTGCAGGCTACAGTCTGTTCCAGAACCTGATCGCAGGTGGACAGAATGAAGAGGGACTGGATGTGACAAACGATCTGTCCTTTATGTGCCTGGAGGCAAGCATGCACGTGATGCTGCCTCAGCCTTCCTTATCGGTACGTATCTGGAATAAGACACCGGAGCCCTTTATTATCAAGGCGGCCCGTCTGGCACGTACCGGTATTGGACTTCCGGCATTTTACAATGACGAGGTGATCATCCCATCCCTGATGAGCCGTGGCGTATCGCTTGCGGATGCACGTACATATAATATCATTGGCTGTGTGGAGCCCCAGAAGGCAGGAAAGACCGATGGCTGGCATGACGCGGCATTCTTCAATATGTGCCGTCCACTGGAGATGGTATTCTCAAACGGATATGAGAACGGAGAGAAGGTTGGTCTTCAGACCGGTGACGTCACCAAAATGGAAACCTTTGAGGAATTCTATCATGCTTATGAAAAGCAGATGAATTATTTTATCGCGGTGATGGTCAATGCGCTGAACTGTATTGACAACGCCCATGCAACCCGTATGCCGCTTCCTTTCCAGTCCTGCATGATCGATGATTGTATCGGACGCGGAAAGTCACTTCAGGAGGGCGGCGCGATCTATAACTTTACCGGTCCTCAGGGATTTGGTATCGCAAATGTGGCGGATTCCATGCTTGCCATCAAGGAGCTGGTTTACGATAAGAAGACTGTCACCATGGCAGAGATGAAGGACGCGCTGGAGAATAACTTCGGCAAGGGGCTTAGTACCATGCGTATGGAGGAGCTTTCCGGCCAGATCATTTCCTCGATGCTGGCAGCAGGACAGATGGTTGGGGATAAGGAGATCCGTGTGATCGCCGAGACCATTGCAAACCAGAAGCCTGACGCAGCAAAGCAGAAGCGCTACGATGAGATCCTTGCCCTGATCAAAAAGGCACCGAAGTACGGAAATGATGACGACGCAGCTGATGAGATGGCCCGCCGTGTTTCTTATGCATATACAAAGCCGCTGGAGCACTACAAGAACCCGAGAGGCGGCATTTATCAGGCAGGACTTTATCCGGTATCAGCGAATGTACCGCTGGGCAGACAGACCGGCGCAACACCGGACGGCAGACTTGCCAATACACCGGTGGCAGACGGTGTCGGACCGATGCAGGGCAGAGATATCATGGGACCGACCGCTACCGCAAACTCTGTTGCAAAGCTGGATCACGGAATCGCTTCCAACGGAACACTGTTCAACCAGAAGTTCCATCCCTCTGCGCTTGCAGGTGAGGAAGGCTTACAGAAGTTTTCTTCCTATATTCGTACCTTCTTTGACGAGAAGGGCATGCATATGCAGTTTAACGTTGTAAACCGGGAGACGCTTTTGGATGCGCAGGTACATCCGGAAAATTACAAGACACTGGTTGTCCGCGTGGCAGGTTATAGTGCGCTTTTCACGACACTGTCCAAGTCATTGCAGGATGACATCATCAAGAGAACAGAGCAGGGTGGATTTTAATAAATGAGTCGAACAGCTACGATAGAACGCAATACAAAAGAAACGAAGATCCGGGTAACGCTGGAGCTGGATGGGGCCGGAAACGGAACGATCGATACCGGCATTGGGTTTTTTGATCATATGCTGGAGGGCTTTACCAGGCACGGCTTGTTTGATCTGACTGCCAAATGCCGGGGGGATGTACAAGTGGACAGTCACCACAGCATCGAAGACATGGGCATTGTGCTGGGGACAGCTATCCGTGAGGCGTTGGGAGATAAAAAAGGGATCGTGCGTTACGGAAGCTGCCTGCTCCCGATGGATGAGACACTGGCTATGTGTGCGATCGATCTTTCGGGAAGACCATATCTGGTGTTTGACGCTCCCTTTCAGAGTGATATGGTCGGAGCGATGGATACGCAGATGGCGCGGGAATTCTTCTATGCGGTCAGCTACGCTGCCGGAATGAACCTGCACCTGAAGGTGCTGTACGGAGAAAACGACCATCATAAGATGGAGGCGCTCTTCAAGGCATTTGCAAAAGCACTTGACGCCGCCACAAGACTCGATCCCCGGATCACAGACGTATTATCCACGAAGGGAACCTTATAATAAGAAAAAGGACTGTGTTTCCTGCGACTTTTGCCCGAAGGGGCAACCGGAGCAGGAAATATAGTCCTTTTCGTATAATAATGCTGAAAAAAGCCGCTCCCCGAGCGATTTGTTAAAAGTGCCGAAAAATAAAATATCTAGTACCCCATGTTGACACACTACACAACATCTAGTACAATACATGGTAACGACGTTTTTAGAGAACCAACGATAGGAGTAAACGGTATGAAGATCATCAAGAGAAGTGGAGCAGAGGTTGATTACGATATCTCAAAAATCATCGCGGCGGTACAGAAGGCAAACGAGAGCGTACCGGCGGCGGAGCGCATGACCCAGGAGCAGATCCTGCGCATTTCAGAGAATGTGCGAAATACCTGTGAGGAGATGCATCGCGCCCTGAATGTGGAGGAGATACAGGATCTGGTAGAAAATCAGATCATGGATCTGCGTGCTTTTGGTGTAGCAAGAAATTACATTACATACCGTTACCGCAGAGCACTCGTGCGTAAGTCTAACTCTACAGATGAGCAGATCTTAAGCCTGATCGAGTGCAATAATGAGGAAGTAAAACAGGAAAATTCCAATAAAAACCCTACGGTCAACAGTGTGCAGCGTGATTATATGGCAGGAGAGGTCAGCAAGGATATTACCAGGCGTTTCCTTTTGCCTCCGGAGGTGATCGAAGCACACGAAAAAGGCATCATCCACTTTCACGATGCAGACTATTTTGCACAGCATATGCACAATTGCTGTCTGGTCAATTTAGAGGACATGCTGCAGAATGGCACAGTCATCAGTGAGACAATGATCGACCGCCCGAAGAGCTTTGCGACCGCTTGCAACATTGCGACACAGAGTATCGCGCAGATCGCCAGCGCGCAGTATGGAGGACAGAGTATCTCTCTGTCACATCTGGCACCGTTTGTACAGGTCAGTCGTGAAAAATACCGGAAAAAGGTTCGCGAGGAGTTCGCGGCAGAGGGTCTGCAGCTGGATGAGCAAAAGATCAACCACATTGCAGAGATGCGTGTGCGCGAAGAGATCAAGCAGGGTGTACAGATGATCCAGTATCAGGTGATCTCTTTGATGACCACAAACGGTCAGGCCCCCTTTGTGACCGTGTTTATGTATCTGGACGAAGTACCCGAGGGACAGATGAGGGATGACCTTGCCATGATCATTGAGGAGATGCTTTACCAGCGTATCCGCGGCGTGAAAAACGAGCGGGGCATCTATATCACTCCCGCATTCCCGAAGCTGATCTACACGCTGGAAGAGGATAATATCCATGAGGACAGCAAGTATTTCTATCTGACAAAGATCGCGGCGGAATGTACGGCAAAACGTATGGTTCCGGATTATATTTCGGAGAAGATCATGAAGCAGCTGAAAAAGGGTGACGTGTATACCTGTATGGGCTGCCGAAGCTTCCTTACACCGGATCGTTTTACCGAAGCAGGAGTCGGAAACATCGCAAATGCCGGAAACTATGTTCCGGGTGAGCATAAATATTATGGCCGTTTCAACCAGGGTGTCGTAACACTGAATCTGGTAGATATCGCATGTTCTTCCGGAGGAGATATGGATCAGTTCTGGAAGATCTTTGATGAGCGCTTAGAGCTTTGCTATAAGGCTCTTATGTGCCGTCACAACCGTCTGAAGGGCACGCCTTCCGATGTGGCTCCTATTTTATGGCAGCACGGTGCGCTGGCACGTTTGGCACCGGGCGAGAAGATCGATAAACTGTTATTTAGCGGATATTCGACCATCTCCCTTGGATATGCGGGACTTTGTGAGTGTACCAGGTATATGACCGGAAAGTCACATACGGATAATGAGTCTACACCCTTTGCACTGCAGGTGATGCAGCATCTGAATGATGCGTGTGCACGCTGGAAACAGGCAACTAATATTGACTTTAGTGTGTATGGCACACCGCTGGAGTCTACAACCTATAAATTTGCAAAATGCTTACAGAAGCGATTCGGTATGATAGCGGGCGTTACGGATAAGAGCTATATTACCAACAGCTACCATGTACATGTGACGGAACAGATCGATGCCTTCAGCAAACTGAAATTTGAAGCACAGTTCCAGGAGCTGTCTCCGGGCGGAGCCATCAGCTATGTCGAAGTGCCTGATATGCAAAATAATATCGAGGCAGTTCTGACGGTGATGAAATATATCTATGACAATATCATGTATGCAGAACTGAACACGAAGAGTGACTTCTGCCAGGTGTGTGGCTTTGGCGGCGAGATCAAGGTGGTGGATGACGGACACGGAAAGCTTGTCTGGGAGTGTCCGAACTGCGGAAACCGTGATCAGACAAAGATGAACGTTGCCCGCCGTACCTGCGGCTATATCGGTACGCAGTACTGGAACCAGGGTAGAACGCAGGAGATCAAGGAGCGCGTGCTGCATCTGTAAAAGTATATGCAGATAGCAATGGACTTTTTTGCGTTGATATTGTAGTATAGTAAAGTAGAGTAGAGTATGCAAGTATTTGTAGTGCCAACAAATGATGCAGAAGAATTAGGAACAGGATGAGCGTCGATGGCTGAGAGATGTACTCTCGCTATCGACGCTGTTTTTATACGGATAAGCCGGTCGATTTTAACCGGGTTTCAGAAATTTTGCCGAATGAACTCGCTTGTGATGAGTAGAACAAGGATACAGAACCGTTACAGAAGATGATCAAGCTGCTGGAAGAATATGGCGGATTACGCATTTATAGAATCCCGGGATGGAAAGAAAATGAATAGAATCATTTTTGAGGAGCCTTATTGGAATCGTTTTGTTGCTGATACAGGAAACTGGCAGGAATTTCAAAGAAAACCGTATCAGGTAAAAATAGAAAAAGCATTTCCGGATAAAATTTATAATGTTCCGGAAAAACCTGGAGTGGTGTACAACATACTGGAAGATTGCGAAGAATCAATTCTAAAGGCAGACTATGTTGTAACTGGACTTATGGGCGAAATGTGGCCGATATCCTGCAAGGATTTGTGCGGGTATGAGGTAAATGAAGTAGAAATAGAAATAACGCCGAAGCTTGTCTATACGAAATCAGGCGATCGCACATATTATGGCGTGCGAATTCCTTTGGATACCGCTTTCTCTGTGGAAACATTAAAGTATGGGAAACTGAAAGGAAATGCAAATCAGGACAGAGTGCCTCACGGAGAAGGGGATTATATTATTTGTACCTCTTTTGACGCCGGGGATTTTCGGATTGTAAATGGACAGATTTTTCATAAAATGTACGAATTACGAAAGTGAAGCAGGAGGAAAAAATGAGCGCATCAATTAGTCTGGTCAACGAGAAGGTGTTGACCCTTCGAGGCACAACCTATTGGAAAACAGAGGATGGCAGAATGCTTAAGGATCTGGTTGATTCCATATAGTAGACAAAAACAAGCTGCGCAATATTGCACACTTCTTTCTGATAGGATATCTATAACAAAGATGATGATCAGAAAGGAGCTGCGCTATGAAAAAAAATCCTATTTTAAAAGCAGAAGTAAAAAGCGTTTATTTAAAAAACCAGGTATCGGAAAAAGTGACCTATCTGGAAATTCCGAGTGGTATCAGCAAAGCGTCTTTCGCACGTGATATTAAGTCCGGAGCGGTGCAGTTTCGGGAGATCAGCAATTTGCTGGAAAAGAAAAAGCAGTCATCGTATATCGTGATCTCTGCGGAAGATCTGGAATCCGGATATATGGCGGTGATGTATCATGCGGCATGTATGCACACAATGACGGCAGCTGATGAAGGCGCTGAGTGTGTGGAGTATGATGAATCTCCGGATTATGACAATTTTTCATTGTCCGGGACAGAGGATGAAGAGTGGTGCGGTGAAGAGTGGTGCGAGTGCTGGAATCTCATCCCGGTTCTTCGTCCTCGTGACCTTCAGGATCATCTGCATAATTCCAACGAAAATATCTTTTTTAGCGGTTTTCCGATGCAGCAGACGAACATGGGAACGAATCACAGACCCTATTGGATGGACTGCAAGAAAGAAGCGATATGTATTGTGACTGGTGATCCGGTCGGTATGGGTGGGTTTTCTACGTCATCGGATCAAAATATGCTGGAAACTCTGCGCTATTTTGAGAGCAACCGTGTGGTATATCTTCTGATGATCCAGCCGGACAGCAGCAGATTTGAGTATTTAGATGAGGAATATGATGATGGTTTCATTCCGATGGGCTATGAGGATATGCTGCGTAATAATATCGTCCTTTCTTTTATGGCAGAGGAAGCACGGGTGTTTTTGCCGCCGGAGAAAGAGAAGCAGTTTTACAAATACATTTTAAAGGGCAATTTTGCCAAGTATGGGATCAAGACCAGGCGGGGATTTTCTTATGAACGGCTGCTGAATCTGATCGTTTCCATGAAGAATAGCCGGACATGTGAGCTGATCGAAAAGGTAGTCAGATATGCATTGAAGGACCGCGATGTAAGCACGGAGATCGAGTTATGTAATGATGACTTTCAGTTTGTTGACCGGTTTGCAGGAAATGTGAATCGGAGAATGGACTCAAAGCAAAGAAAAAGTGCGAAGGAACGCATGATGACAGAACTGATCGGCATGTCAGAGGTCAAGCAGCAGGTACTGGACATTGTAAATGTGATGAAATATAACCGGATGCGGGCGCAGATGAAGATCAGTAACGGCAGTTATCACAACGTACACGTGATGCTGGGGGCGCCGGGAACGGCAAAAACCACGGTTGCAGAACTGATGGGGCAGATCATGGTAGAGGAAAAGCTGCTTCCGGATAACCGGTTTATCTGCGTGAACGGTGCGGAATTAAAAGGTATGTATGTGGGTCATTCTGCTCCGAAGACAAAGGCATTGTTTGAGAATTATGATATTATTGTGATCGACGAGGCCTATTCTCTGGTGGATGATTCGGGAAATACGGATTCCTTCAGCAAGGAGGCGATCGCACAGCTGATCATTGAGCTGGAGGCTCACTCCATGGACAAGCTGGTCATTTTTGCAGGCTATGGCGGTAAGGATGTATCCGGTAAAAATAACAAAATGCATGATTTCATCAATGCAAATCCGGGCATTAAGAGCCGGATCACATCCACCTTTTATTTCTCCTCTTATTCTGCGGATGAGATGGTGGAAATCTTTCTGAATCACGCAAAAATGCAGAAATATGTGGTGGAGAAGAGTGCGCAGCAGTACTTATATGACTATTTTGCGGAGCGGATCAAGGATGAAAACTTCGGCAATGGCCGTGAGGCGAGAAGCCTGCTGGAGACCTGTGTGGTATATGCGGCAAAACGCGTGTTTTCGGCTGAAAAAAAGAAGTATTCTGTGCAGGAATTAAAACAGATCACGTCAGAGGATGTTCGAATTGCTATCGCAAAATCAAAGGAGTTCAACGATACACAGAGTCTCAGGAAGGAACGTACCATTGGTTTTGAAGCATATCATTGATATTTTCAAAAGATTTCTATTGGGCGATCAAGGAGGAATTTTATATGGCAACGAAACCGGACAGTTCCAGACTGAATACATTTTACATACTTTATGTCCTCGCTAATTATTCGGATGAGGAGCATCCGCTGTCTGTGAGTGATATCGGCAAGCGGGTGGATGAGGAATTTGGTTATCTGACAGCAACCGGGCCACTGATCAGCTCTGATACGGTCAAGCGAACGTTGGAGGAATTGACAGAGAAAATCTTTGTTTCGGGTATCGATGACGAGATGATCTCACACCGCTTTGGGTATTTTATCTACTGTGTGATGAAGCAGGGTGAGCGTTTTGTGCCTTATCATGCAGCAGAAGGAAAGCAGGCGCCGAAAAAGTACTACTACTATGAGAGCAGTTTAAAAACCGGTGAGATCATTACGCTGAAGGATGCGGTGGAAACCTACAGTTTTTTCAGCGAGGAGGACATCACGGATATTGTCAGAAAAATCATTAAGCTCCGACCGCTGTCATTTTCCCGCCGCAGATATTATGACGCAGCGGGGGAGGATCGGGATGAAAATTCGCTGTTACTTATGAATATCGAGGAGTTGAATGAAATCATTCACAACCGGAACTGCGCACAGATCATGTATTGTTATTATGATACTGATAAAAAACTGATCCCGCGTGACGGCTATCCGAAAACAATCGAGCCCATTCATCTGATGTGGAGCAACGGATATTATTATCTGCTGGCTTACAACGAAAAGTATCAGACGATCGTCAGCTTTCGCGTGGACCGGATCACCGACATTGAAGAGGTGGAGATCGAGAATACACACCGTGTGGAGCAGTTTAATCCGGTTCAGTACCGCCACGAGCATCCGATCATGTTTGGAGGAAAGAAAGAACGGATCGTGCTGCTCTGTCGTGACACTGGAAAAAATTACATCATGAACATGATCGTGGATGTGTTTGGAAAAAAGGTAAAGGTGTCAGAGGCATCGGAAGAACTGGTGAAGGAGGTCACGGGACACAGCGTGGGAGAAGAGCGTGAGCAGGGAAAACGCTGGCTGAAGGTTGTGCTGGAAGCGGCTGTCGGAGGTGTAGAATTGTGGGCGACACAGTATTGCAATGACTGTGTGGTGGTATCGCCGGAGGAACTGCGGATCAGCGTCAAAGAACGACTGGAGCGGGGACTGAGATTCTATAAGGAATGAAAGCTAAAACGTGTGCTCTGAACCACCGGATCAGATTGATCATTCAGAAGCGCAAAAAATCACGAAAGAGTGGAGGAAGAAAATGTTATGTTAGGAAAAACTCATATGGTGATCGGAATGGCTGCGACAATGGCAGTGACACAGCCGGAGACGATCCCAGAAATGATATTGGCTGTGGGAGTTGGGGCATTGGGCGCACTGATCAGTGATATCGACGTGGGAACGTCGGATTCACATCGCGACGCAGATAAAATCACTGCTATTTCGATAGCAATTGTTTTGGCTGCGCTTGCCGCGGATCACTTTTTTCATGCCGGTATCATAGACAGGGTGGTGCGCAGCAGCGGGTATCTGCGCGTGATCGGAGGGGTACTTCTGTTCATAGGTATCTGTGCCTTTGGCAAGGAACAGCCGCACCGGTCGTTCATGCACTCATTTCTGGCATTGATCCTGTTGTGCTTTGCGATCGGTCTGGTGTGGAAACCAATGGTGCTGTGTTTTGCGGTAGGTTTTCTGTCGCATCTGGCAACCGATATCTTCAACCGGAAGAGGGTGCGGCTTTTTTACCCCTTGGAGGGAGGCATCGCGCTTGGTCTGTTCCATGCACACGGGGCGGCCAATCAGGTGTTTTTTATGGCGGGATGTCTGGCGACTGCCATTGAGGTACTTTTATTTGTGCGAAGGCTGTTTTAACATACCTGTGGATTCGAGGGCTTTCCTAAGGTGTGGATTGATGTGATTCAATGTAAGGAATGGATAGAAGCGCTCATAGGTGGATTGTAATGCCGGGTGAAAGAATATGCAAATGATGGAATAACAAGAGGAGATTTTTGGTAAATGTTAGAAATACTACTCAGGCAGTTTTGCGATGAAAATGACGCATACACATTTGAAGAGGATTACTGCGCAATAAATAGAGAAATGGATCACTGCATAGGGATTTCTTTTGCAAAGGAGCTTTCTTATATGGATGTTCTGTCTGCATTTACTGCGTATCTGGATCAGAATGAAGCGGATGAGGACGCGATGGATGAATTGTTGAATCCGGAAGTGGAGGAGCTGGGAGACAGAATGATCCTGTATTTTCCCTTTATGAAATAATGAGCTGATCTTGAGCTAACAGACAATGAAATTACCATCTGGCATGAAAAAAACTTCAAAACTGGCACTATCATAAATCCTACGAAAGGGGTATGATAGTGCCAGTTATTTTTGAAGGAGGATAAAAACATGTCAGAGACAAAAACAGCAGTAAAAGCAACAAGCACAACCGAACAGGTGAAGTCACTCACCATCACGGCATTTGGTATCGCATTGGTATATGTATTCACTTGGCTCATCAATATCAGGCTTCCCTTTGCACCCAATGGAGGACTGATCCATCTCGGAAATGTACCGCTGTTTATTTTCGCAATTATTTTCGGTAAAAAGACAGGAGCGATCGCAGGCGGAGTCGGAATGGGATTGTTTGATCTGGTATCAGGCTGGACACTGTGGGCACCCTTTACCTTTATCATTGTAGGACTTATGGGATTTGCGATGGGTCTGATCACAGAAAAGAAGAAGGGCTACGGATGGTATGTGGTAGCAATGGCAGCAGCCTGTGTGATCAAGATCGCAGGATATTATATCGCAGAGGGAATTATTTACGGAAACTGGGTAACACCCGTGACCTCTATTCCCGGAAACCTGCTTCAGATCGGTGTGGCTGCAGTGATCGTTTTGATCGTGATCGTACCGTTAAAAAAGGCTGCAAATAAGTTATTATAAAAGAAAAGCTGTAAAACAGCTTTGGAGGAAACATGAAGTATAAGATTATGACACCGGGTCCGACACAGGTTGCAGAGAATGTCCGTATGGCTCGAAGCCTTGCGTGCACCAATCCGGATCTGGATGAGGAATTCGTGGATTTTTATAAAGAAACCTGTGAACTGATCAGCCGTCTGTTACATACGGAAAATGAGACATTGATCTTAGGCGGTGAAGGAATTCTGGGCCTGGAAGCCGCCTGCGCCTCCCTGACAGAACCGGGAGACAACGTCCTTGTGTTGGATAATGGTGTGTATGGAAAAGGATTTGCGGATTTCGTTTCCATGTATGGAGGAAAGCCGACGCTGTATACCGTGGATGACAAGAATCCCATTGATCCGGTTGCCCTGGAAGCATATCTGGAAGAGCATCATGAGTTCAAATATGCTACCGTGGTTCACTGTGATACCCCCAGCGGAATGCTTAATGATATCGGAAGCATCTGTCCGCTGTTAAAAAAATACGGCATACTGACGGTCGTGGATTCTGTCTCCGCAATGTTTGGAGAAGAAGTCAGGGTGGATGATCATCAGATCGACCTGTTGTGCGGCGGTTCGCAAAAGGCGGTTTCCGCACCTCCGGGACTGACCTTTGTGGTGGTCAGTGAGGCTGCGAAAAAAGCCATGGCAGACCGGGAAACGCCCATCGCATCCTTCTATGCCAATCTGAAGATCTTTGAAGGGTACTATGATGCGAAGTGGTTCCCGTATACGATGCCCATCAGTGACATCTACGGACTGCGGGCGGCGTTTGACAATATTGCCGCTGACGAGGATATGTTAAGCCGACATGCACGGATCGGCAATGCCTGCCGAAAGGCAGTGACAGAGTCCGGTTTAAAACTTCATCTGGAGGCTGGGTTTTCCAACACAGTGACCGTATTTGATGTGCCGAAGGAAACGACGGCAAAAGCAATCCTTGACACCATGCGAAGTGAGCATCAGATCATGCTGGCGGGTTCCTTTGATACGCTGGCGGGTCAGGTGATCCGCATCGGTCATATGGGAACGAATGCAAATGTGCCGGATATGACAGAAACCCTGGCCGCACTGGATGAGACGCTTGCAAAGCTTGGTGTGCCGCTGAAGGCTAGTTTGCAGCAAGTATTTGTCGATGCGTTAAAACCTTAGAGCGATCAATAACTATATGAAAAAAGGACATGAAAAAGAGCTTTTTCCGTTGCCTTGGAGAAAGCTCTTTTTTGTGCGTTGTTTATTTGTTCAGATTCTTCTGCGCGGTAGACAGCATCAGCTTGATACGGTTCAGCTGGTTGACCTCGCTGGCACCGGGATCGTAGTCGATGGCTACGATGTTTGCATCCGGGTACTTGTGACGGATCTTTTTGATGACACCCTTGCCTACGATGTGGTTCGGGAGACATGCAAAGGGCTGGGTGCAGACGATGTTTTTTACACCGGAATGGATCAGCTCCATCATCTCACCGGTCAAAAACCATCCCTCACCGGTCTGATTTCCGATGGATACGATGGGATCTGCATATTTTGCCAGTTCATCGATGTGTGCAGGTGGATCAAAATGTACGCTCTTTTCAAAGGCAGAACGTGCGGCGGAGCGCAGCCATTCCATTGCCTTGATACCCATCATGGAGTTGCGGGCCGATTTTTTGCTCATGCCCAGCTCCTCTGCCTTGAATTTGTTGTTGTAGAGGCAGTAGAGCAGGAAGTCTAACAGATCCGGAACCACCGGTTCTGCGCCCTCAGCTTCCAGAAGCTCTGCCAGATGGTTGTTCGCTTCCGGGTGGAACTTCACAAGGATCTCACCAACAATGCCCACGCGGGGTTTTTTGATGTTTTTTCTGGGCAACTCGTCAAATTCCTTGATGATCTGACGGCACATCCAGTTAAATTTGCGGTGGGAGAGCATTTTCTCCTCGGAAACAAATTGCGATACACGTTTTTTCCACTTGCGGTGCAGCTTGTCCGTGGATCCCGGTACCTTTTCGTAAGGGCGTGTCGCGTAGACACAACGCATGAAGATATCGCCGAAGACCGCTGCATACAATCCGCGCTGGACCAGCTTCGGAGTGAAGGTGAATCCGGGGTTTTTCTCCAGTCCCACCATGTTGATGGAGATGACAGGAACCTGCGGATAGCCTGCTTTTTCCAATGCACGGCGGTAAAAGCCGATATAGTTGCTGGCACGGCAGCCGCCGCCGGTCTGGGAAATCAGTACAGCGGTCCGGTTCAAGTCGTATTTGCCGCTCTCGATGGCGTGCATCAGCTGTCCCACAACGATCAGAGACGGATAGCACGCATCGTTGTTTACATAGCGCAGTCCGGAATTGACGGCTTCCTGACTGGACACCTCCGGGATCACAAGATTGTAGCCTGCGGAGCGGAAGGCAGGCAACAGCAGCTCAAAGTGGACCGGTGACATCTGCGGACACAGGATCGTGTAATTTTTGCGCATTTCTTCGGTAAAGATCACGCGGTTGTGGTTTGCGGGAACGATCGTGCGCTCCTTTGGATTGTTCTTTCGCACGCGGATCGCAGCCAGCAGTGAGCGCACACGGATGCGCGCAGCACCCAGGTTGTTGACTTCGTCGATCTTTAAGCAGGTATAGATCTTTCCGGATTTTGTCAGGATATCGCTGACACAGTCTGTTGTGACCGCATCCAGTCCGCATCCGAAGGAGTTGAGCTGGATCAGATCCAGATTTTCTGTTTTCTTCACATAGTTTGCTGCCGCATACAGTCTGGAGTGGAACATCCACTGTTCCATGACGATGAGAGGCCGCTCCACATTGCCCAGATGGGAGATGGAATCCTCCGTCAGCACGGCAATGCCGTAGGAGTTAATGAGCTCCGGAATACCGTGGTTGATCTCAGGATCGATATGGTAGGGACGGCCTGCCAGAACAATGCCGTGTCTTCCGGTCTGCTCCAGCCAGCGCAGTGTCTGTTCGCCTTTTTTGCGCATGATATTGCGCACACGCACGAGCTCAGCCCATGCGGCGGTGGTTGCAGCAGAGACCTCCTCTGCGGGAATGGAAAATTCTTTGCCAAACACCTCACAAAGCTTTTCAGACAGTACTTTTTTATCTGCAAATGTCAAAAACGGATTCAGGAAACGAACAGAGCCTGAGGTGATCTCATCTACGTTGTTCTTGATGTTTTCGGCATATGAGGTGACGATCGGACAGTTGTAATGGTTGTTTGCATCCGGAAATTCATTGCGTTCATAAGGAATGCACGGGTAGAAGATCCAGTCTGCGTTGTTTTTGATGAGCCATTCAATATGTCCGTGTGCAAGCTTTGCAGGGTAGCATTCAGATTCGCTGGGAATGGATTCGATGCCCAGCTCGTAAATTTCCCTGGTGGACTGGGGGCTTAATACCACGCGGAACTTCAGCGCCTTGAAAAACGTTGCCCAGAAGGGATAATTTTCGTAAAAATTCAGTACGCGCGGGATACCGACCGTACCTCTGACTGCTTCCTCGTCGGACAGTGGCTCGTAGTCAAAGAGCAGCTTGTTTTTAAACTCAAACAGGTTCGGGATGTTGTCCTTGTTCTTTTCCTTTCCAAGACCGCGCTCGCAGCGGTTGCCCGTGATGTAGCGTCTGTCGTGGTCAAAGCGGTTGATGGTGAGCAGACAGTGGTTCGTACAGCCCTGGCAGCGTGTCAGCTTTGTGTCATACTGCATATTTAAGATCTCTTCGATGGGAAGCATGGAAGAAGCCTGGTCTCCGCCTGCATGGAATCGCTCGCGGGCGATCAGGGCGGCACCAAAGGCACCCATGATACCTGCGATGTCCGGGCGGACAACCTCAACGCCGGAAATGCGCTCGAAGCTTCGGAGTACGGCATTATTGTAAAACGTTCCGCCCTGCACAACGACATGCTTGCCCAGCTGTGACGGGTCGGAGAGCTTGATCACCTTAAACAGCGCATTTTTGATCACGGAATAGGCAAGTCCTGCAGAGATATCCGCAACGGATGCGCCCTCCTTCTGTGCCTGCTTCACCTTCGAATTCATGAATACGGTGCATCGCGTGCCAAGATCGATGGGATGCTCGGCAAAGAGTGCCTCGGAGGCAAAATCCTGCACACTGTAATTCAATGACTTGGCGAAGGTCTCGATAAAGGAACCGCAGCCGGAGGAGCATGCCTCGTTCAGCTGTACGCTGTCTACGGTGTGATCTTTGATCTTGATGCATTTCATATCCTGACCGCCGATGTCCAGGATACAGTCCACCTGCGGATTGAAAAAGGCTGCCGCGTAATAATGGGAAACGGTTTCTACCTCGCCCTCGTCCAACTGCAACGCTGCCTTGATCAGCGCTTCGCCATATCCGGTAGAGCAGGAGTAGACGATGTGTGCATCCGCAGGAAGCTTTTCGTAGATCTCCTTGATGGAGCGGATGGCAGTCGCCAGGGGGCTTCCGTTATTGTTGCTGTAAAAAGAATACAGAAGACTTCCGTCTTCCCCTACCAAAGCGACCTTTGTGGTGGTACTTCCTGCATCAATGCCGAGATAGCAGCTGCCCTTGTAATCCGCAAGATTCCCTGTCTGGACATGATGCCTGCTGTGGCGCTCCATGAATGCGTCATAATCCTCCCTGGAGTCAAACAGAGGCTCCATACGGGCAACCTCAAATTCCATATGTATCTCAGAGGTCAGCTTTTCCAGCAGCGCATCCAGCGTGGTAACGGTGTCTGCTTTAAAATTCAGCGCAGAACCGATGGCTGCAAACAAATGGGAGTTATCGGGAGCAATGGTGTGCTCCTCATCTAATTTTAATGTACGAATAAACGCAGCCTTCAGCTCGGATAAGAAGTGAAGGGGGCCGCCCAGAAACGCAACATGGCCGCGGATCGGCTTTCCGCAGGCAAGACCGCTGATGGTCTGGTTGACAACCGCCTGAAAAATGGAAGCGGACAGATCCTCCTTGGTAGCGCCTTCGTTGATCAGCGGCTGGATATCTGTCTTTGCAAACACACCGCAGCGGGCCGCAATGGGGTAGATGGCCTTATAGTTTTTTGCGTATTCATTCAGACCGCCGGCATCCGTCTGGATCAGAGAAGCCATCTGGTCAATGAAGGATCCGGTTCCGCCGGCGCAGATACCGTTCATGCGCTGTTCCACATTTCCGCCTTCGAAATAGATGATCTTTGCGTCTTCTCCGCCCAGCTCGATGGCAACGTCCGTCTGGGGTGCATAGTGGGTCAGAGCGGTAGAAACGCTGATCACTTCCTGAACAAAGGGAACCTCTAGATGCTTTGCAAGCGTCAGACCGCCGGAACCGGTGATCATGGGTGCAACCGGAAGATCCCCATGGGCGTTTCGTGCCTCGGTCAGAAGATCTGTCAGCGTTTCACGGATGTTGGCAAAATGACGTTTGTAGTCAGCAAAAAGCAGTTCGTCCTTTTCGCTTAGTAATGCGACCTTTACGGTAGTAGAACCGATATCAATACCAAGCTTGTAAAGATTTGTACTCATACGTTTATCCTTTTCTATACTTTCCTATTAAATGTGTTTCTCTCAAACAAAAGCAATGTACATTATATGACAGGCAGAGACAAAAAACAACAGTTAAAACTGCAATAAATCTAAACTTTTTCTAAACAATCTATGCGCAAGTTGACAAATCAGACCAAACTTTCTATACTATTTATTTATCTGGATAAAAGGAGACTGCTATGAATTATTTAAATAAACTGGAAAGAAGGTTTGGCCGTTATGCGATCCCGAACCTGAGCAAATGGCTGATCTTTGGTTATGCCATCGGCTATATGCTTTATTATATCGAACGATTTACACAGCTGCCGGTCTTAGAGCTTCTGATGCTTGATCCTTCAAAGGTCATGCACGGACAGATCTGGCGTCTGGTGACCTGGGTGCTCATGCCCCCGTCCTATTCGAACGTCTTTTTTTACCTGATCATGATGATGCTGTACTATCAGCTTGGAACTGCGCTGGAACGTACCTGGGGAACCTTCCGGTACAACGCATATATCTTTGGCGGGATCCTGTTTACAGCTGTCGGTGTGATGGTGACTTTTTTTGTGCTGCGTGCCTTTGGCGTGGCGGAAGCATATATGATGGGTTATGCGGTAAGTACATACTACATTAACCTGTCCATCTTTCTGGCATTTGCGGTGTGTTATCCGGAAATGCAGCTCATGCTGTATTTTATCATTCCGGTAAAGATCAAATGGCTGGCGATCCTGTATGCGGTTCTGGTTGGAGTCAGCTTCCTTCAGACCGGGTGGACGGGCCGTATCGTGATCGTGATGTCACTGATGAATTTCCTGTTGTTCTTTTTCTCCACAAGGGACTATCGGAGAGTGTCACCTTCCGAGATCAAGCGCAAACGGGAGTTTCGCTCCCAGATGGAACCGCCGAAGATGCGCCGGTCAGACGGAGCGCTCTACAAGCATAAGTGCGCGGTATGCGGACGCACGGACCTGGATGATCCGACGCTGGAATTCCGTTTCTGCAGCAAGTGTGACGGAAATATGGAATATTGTCAGGATCACCTCTTTACCCATGAGCATGTGAAGCGGAGCTGACAGCTTTGCGGCAGGTTAAATAAAAACTGAATTTGTGAAAAGCAATTGACGGAATGGCCTTTTTTCGGTACACTGAAAAGAGGTCATTTTTGTTGCCTGGCATCCGTAAGAAGCTGCCAGCGGCAGGTTCTGCAGGTGTTGAAAACAAAAATGAGAGGAGGACATAAAAATGGAAAATGAAGTAGTTTCCAAAAATTTTATTGAACGAATCATTGAGGAGGATCTGGCTGAGGGCAAATGCGATGCCGTTTGTACCCGTTTCCCGCCGGAGCCCAACGGATATCTTCATATCGGACATGCAAAGTCCATTCTCTTAAACTATGGAATGGCACAGAAATACGGCGGAAAATTCAACATGCGTTTTGATGATACGAATCCGACAAAGGAAAAGTCTGAATTTGTGGAGTCCATCAAGGCAGATGTCAAGTGGCTGGGAGCGGACTGGGAGGATCGTCTCTTTTTCGCATCCAATTATTTCCCGCAGATGTATGAAGCAGCGATCAAGCTGATCAAAAAGGGAAAAGCCTATGTTTCCGATCTGTCTGCAGAGCAGATCCGTGAGTATCGCGGAACCCTTGAGGAGCCGGGCAAACAGGATCCCAGCTGTGACCGCAGCATCGAAGAAAATCTGGCGCTGTTTGAGGATATGAAGAACGGAAAGTTTGAAGATGGCTCCAAGGTACTGCGTGCCAAGATCGACATGGCATCACCGAATATGAACATGCGTGATCCGGTCATCTACCGTGTGGCACATATGACACATCACAATACCGGTGATACCTGGTGCATTTACCCGATGTATGATTTTGCGCATCCGATCGAGGATGCCATCGAGGGTGTCACTCATTCTCTGTGCACACTGGAGTTTGAGGATCACAGACCTCTTTATGACTGGGTGGTACGTGAGCTGGAATATGAGAAACCGCCGAAACAGATCGAATTTGCAAAGATGTATCTGAAAAATGTCGTTACCGGTAAGCGTTACATCAAGAAGCTGGTAGAGGACGGCATTGTGGACGGATGGGATGATCCGAGACTGGTTTCCATCTCAGGACTTCGCAGACGTGGATTTACACCGGAATCCATCCGGATGTTTGTAGATATGTGCGGCGTTTCAAAGGCGAATTCCACAGCTGATTATGCGGCGCTGGAATACTGTATCCGTGAGGACTTAAAGGCAAAGCGTCCCCGTATGATGGCGATCTTAGATCCAGTCAAGCTGATCATCGACAATTATCCCGAAGATCAGGTGGAGATGCTTACCGTGGCAAACAACCAGGAAAACGAGGAGCTGGGCAGCCGTGAGGTTCCTTTTTCAAGAGAATTGTATATTGAGCGCGAGGATTTCATGGAGGAGCCGCCGAAAAAATATTTCCGCCTGTTCCCCGGAAACGAAGTACGTCTGATGAACGCTTATTTTGTAAAGTGCGTAGACTTTAAGAAGGATGAGAACGGTAAGATCACAGAGATCCACTGTACCTATGATCCTGCTTCCAAGGGCGGAAACAGTCCGGACGGACGCAAGGTAAAAGGCACCATCCACTGGGTGGCTGCACCGACCGCAAAGAAGGTAACTGTCCGTCTGTACGAAAATATCGTGGACGAGGAGCTGGGTGTTTACAACGAGGATGGCAGCCTGAACTTAAATCCCAATTCCTTAACGGTATTGGAAGACTGTTATGTGGAGCCTGCGCTTGCCGAGGCGAAGGCGTACGACAGCTTCCAGTTTGTCCGCAACGGATTTTTCTGTACCGATTATAAGGACTCCAAAGAGGGCGCACCGGTATTCAACCGCATCGTATCCTTAAAGAGCTCCTTCAAGCTGCCGAAGGCAGATTAATTAAGGAGGATAACATTATGGCGATGCCTGGAACACAGCACACGGACGAGGAATTTATCTTTGATAAAAAAATGACCTGTGTGGTATGTGATAAGCCTTTTACAATCAAGGTTTTAAAATCAAACCGTGCCAGACGTCTGGAATCCGATAAGGATCTCCGCCCCCGTTACGAGCACATTGACACGCTTAAATATGGCATCTGTTCCTGCCCGAACTGTGGTTACAGCGCGATGCACAGCGCGTTTTCCCATCTTTCTTCCAGACAGATCAACAACATCAAGGAGCAGGTGTGCGTGCACGTGCTTCCGGAGGATCGCTCGGGCTGGACAAGCTATTCCTATGATCAGGCGATCCGCATGCATGAGCTTGCGCTGCAGTGTGCGGAGGCGAAGCTTGCAAAGGACGGCGAAAAAGCATATCTGCACATGCTGATGGCATGGCTGCTCCGTGAAAAGGAGAAGGAAGCAGAGAAGATCAACATCGATGAGCTTCGGGAGCAGGAGGTCAAAAGCTGTCACGAGCAGGCGGATGAGCATTATCTGGCTGCATTTGAGGGATTTCAGCAGGCAATGATGAATGAGATGTTCCCCATCGCGGGACTGAATCAGCCGACGCTGGAGTATATTCTTGCGTATATGGCGTTTTATTTTGGAAAGCTGGAGGTTTCTGCAAAGCTGATCGGCTCTGTGCTGACCACCTCATCAGCCTCCAGAAATGTGAAGGATCGTGCACTGGAGCTGAAGGATGAGATCATAAAGATCATTCGTGCGAAGAAAAAGTGATATGAAAGATTTGATGATTGCACTGCAATCCGGGAAAACATCTTTATATGAGCAGATCTATCTGTCGATCAAACGCGATATTGAGGACGGCAAGATTTCCTTCGGGGAAAAACTGCCGTCCACTCGTTTATTGGCAGCAAATCTGAATGTGAGCCGCTTTACGGTGGATCTGGCTTATTCTCAGCTGGTATCCGAAGGATATATTCAGTCGAGAGCCGGAAGCGGCTTTTTCGTGTGCGATCTGAGCAATCTGTATTCCGGCATCTCCGGCGCAAAAACATCTGCTGAAGGGGAAGCTACGGGAAAAGCACAAAAGGAAGCACCGCCCTGTAGCGTCCGTATTGATTTTTCGCCTTTTGCGGTAGATTCTGCGCAGTTTCCCTACAATACGTGGAAAAAGAGAAACCGGGAGGTTTTCGATGAGATCACCGATATCCTGGTAGCTCGGGAGGCGGCAGGAGACCACAGCCTGAGGGAGACGATCGCCAATTATCTGTACCATGCGCGCGGTGTGCATTGCACTCCGGAGCAGATCCTGGTGGGCGCCGGAAATGAATATCTGTTATTGCTTCTTGTGCAGATACTGGGAGGCGGCCGTTCGGTAGTAATGGAAAACCCTACTTACCTGCAGGCCTATCATGTGTTATGTCGGGCCGGCTGTCAGGTGCGTGTGGGTGAAATGGATGAGGATGGTCTGTGCTGTGGATCACTGGACCGGGGTCCGGTGGATGTGGTCTATGTGATGCCGTCCCATCAGTTCCCGGTGGGAGCGGTCATGCCTTTTTCCCGCAGGCAGGAGCTTTTGGACTGGGCGAAAGCAGCAGAGGGACGCTACATTATCGAGGACGACCATGACAGTGAGTTCCGCTATGTGGGAAAACCGATCCCGTCGCTGCAGAGCGGGGATCAGGATGACCGGGTGATCTATTTTGGTACGTTTTCCAAAAGTATCTCACCGGCGCTTCGTATGAGTTATATGGTTTTGCCCAGACATTTGAGTGAGCGGTTTTACGAGCAGTTTGATTTTTATTCTTCCACCGTACCGACGCAGCAGCAGCTGGCCGTCTGCCGTTTTATGCAGAGTGGTGATTTTGAGCGGCATTTAAACCGCATGCGCCGGGTCTACAAAGCAAAGCATGACTTTTTGCTGAAGGAATTGAAACAGAGGCCGTGGGTAAAGAAGGTCCGGGGCGAGAATGCCGGGCTGCATCTGGTGGTGGAGGTGTCCTGTGCATGTACGGAAGAAGAGCTTCTGGAAGCTGCCCTGCAAAAGGGCGTGCGTGTGTATGGCATGAACAGCTACCGGATCGGACCGGTGGAACAGACAGAGCCGGTCACGCTTCTTTTGGGCTTTGGAGGACTGTCCGAGAAGGAATTGTCGGAGGGCCTGGCAGTGCTGGACGGGCTTTTGGATGCAGGATCCTGAGTGCTTTGGCTTTGGACGTAATTGGCAAGTATATTAGGAGAAAAGAATATGGTTAAGGATGTGTTATTTGATCTGGATGATACGCTGTTTGACTTTCATGCAGATGAGCGTGTCGCATTGGATAAGACGTTTGCCGCCCTGCAGCTTCCGGTGGATGATGTGGTGCGCGCCCGCTACAGTGAGATCAACCTGGCGCAGTGGAAGGCCTTAGAGCGCGGTGAGATCACACGTGAGCAGGTGAAAAGACGGCGGTTTGAGCTTTTGTTTGCGGAACTGGGTTATGAGAAGGAGCAGGCTTTGGCAGCAGCACGGATCTATCATGAGCGTCTGGCGGAGGATTTTCACTATATGGAGGGCGCGCCGGAGCTGTTAGAGGAGCTGTATGGCACCTATCGCATGTTTCTCGTGTCAAACGGAAATCTGTCCGTACAGCAGGGCAGGCTTGGAAAGTCCGGCATCGGCCGTTATTTTGATGGCATTTTCATTTCGGAGGTGCTGGGGGTGGAAAAGCCGGATAAGCGCTTTTTTGATCTTGCTTTTGCGAAGATCCCGGATTTTGATCCTGCACAGGCGGTGATCGTGGGAGATTCGCTGACGTCTGATATTTTAGGCGGGATCAACGCCGGCGTGCGGACGATCTGGTTTAACCCGAAAAAGAAGCCTGCAGTGCCGGAAATACCGGCAGATCATGAAATTTTTCGTCTAAAAGATTTGCCGGAATTGTTGCACACCTTATAAGTTTTGTGCTATAATGGGCTATCGCTTTACAATAATGAAGAAAGGGAGTATTAGTTATGAGTGAAAAGAAACGAAGCACATGGGCGACTCGTGGTACATTTATTCTTGCTGCGATCGGCTCTGCGGTAGGACTTGGAAATGCATGGAGATTCCCCGGTCTTGCAGCTAAACATGGCGGAGGAACGTTCTTGCTTGTATATCTGGTGGCAATGTTTGTCATGGGTCTGCCGTTGTTAATGATGGAGGTCAGCATTGCAAGAAAGTTACATAAGGGTGCAGGCGAGTGTATGCGCGGTGTCAGCAAGAAGATGGAATTTGTGGGCTGGTCCGCGACTGCAAATGCGTTTGTCATCGTTACTTATTATTCTGTTGTATTTGCATGGGTGCTGATGATGATCTTCGGTGCATTAAAGTTTGTTGGTATGACCGGAGATTCCGAGGCGGCAAGCGGTGTGTTTGCTGCTCTGACACAGACCACATGGGATGTACCCCATGCATTGTCTGACTGGGCAATTCCGATCCCCGTGCTGATCGCGCTGGTGGTGGCATGGCTGCTCATGTATTATTGTATCCGTGACGGCGCGCAGTCTGTGGGAAAGGTTGTAAAGTACACCGTATTTTTGCCGGTCCTGTTATTGCTGATCATGGCTGTAAAGGGATGTACGATGTCCGGCGCAGGAGAGGGTCTTGCAAGATTTTTCATTCCGCAGCTGGCTGCATTTAAAGATCCCAGCCTCTGGATCGATGCGATCGGACAGGTATTCTACAGTCTGTCCATCTGTATGGCCATCATGTTTGCCTACGGCTCTTATCTGGAGGAGGATTCCAATGTGGCAGTGGACTGTACGATCATTGCTGTGGGCGATGCGGCAGTCAGCATTTTATCCGGTATCGTTATGTTCTCTACCATGGGTGGTGTAGGAATGCTGGATAATATCTCCGCATCCGGTATCGCGACTGCGTTTATCATCTATCCGCAGGCCATCGTTAACCTGACAAGTGTGGGCTGGTTTAATGCATTATTTGGCATCATTTTCTATTTGATGCTCGTGACACTGGCCATCGACTCTGCATTCTCCATCGTTGAGGGTGTATCCACTTCACTGGCAGACAAGTTCCACACAGATCACAAGAAGATGACTCGTGCGATCTGCCTGGTGGCAGCTGTGATTTCTCTGGTCTATGCAACACGTGCAGGTCTGGCATGGCTGGATATCGTGGACAATTGGACGAACCAGATCAACCTGATCATCATCGGTGTATTAGAGTGTATTGCTGTTGGCTGGTGCTTTAGCACCGATAAGGTGGTGAAGGAGATCAACCGAAATACAACAGGCTTCAAGATGCCTGAAAAGTGCTTCCACATTTCCATCAAGTATGTTTCCCCGGTTTTATTGACCGGTCTGTTCTGCTGGAATATGTATAACCTGTTTGTCGTACAGAACGGTGTATACGGATATTCTGTAGGGGCTGAGCTGATCGCCGGCTGGATCGTTTCCCTGCTTGTATTTACAAGCGGTATCTGGATTCGTCTGATCGTAAAGAGTAAGGAAAAGAAGGGCTTCAAGGAGACTGAGGTAGTCTGGAAGGACGCTGAGTAGTCTGAGCGATTTCTATACATATAAAAATGAGACGCAGTTTTGCGTCTCATTTTTTGTGCGCCTTGCGGCGGACGTTTCTTTATCTTGGATTAGCGGAAGCTCTTCACCCAGTTGATCAGGGAGTCATGATAGACATTTGCCTCCACATCTCTTCGCATCTGATCGGTGACAGGGCCGTTTTTCTCCATGATCGCCAGGATCGCTTCCTGAAGGCCTGCGATCTTTCCGCGTTCAAAGGCGTCGCTGTCGTTGCCTGAAACCGGAGCAGCAGCCGGTGCAGGCTGCGGTTCGGGAGCGGGAGTCGCAGTGGCAGGAGCTGTTTCTTGCACGTTCTGCGATTCAGGAACAGGATCGGGTGTCTGCACGGGCGCTTCCTGTGTATTTGACGGAGGAACCTCTGTCACTGCATCGCTCACATTCAGTACAACGGGCTGTTTCTCAGGGGTATCCACTGAGCAGTTATCCTTTATCGGCAGCCAGATCTCGCCGGAATTGGCACCGACTGTGACATGGATCTGTCCGTTCTCTACATTCACACGATTTCCGGAGAGTGCCCCTACGTAAGAAGAGCAGCCGGATGCAGCTAGATGGAAATCAGCTGCATTGTCATCGTTGTTCACTGCGACGAGGGCGGATCTGCCGTTTAATTCTCTTGCAAATGCATACTGGCGGTTTGTCAGCAGCAGTTCGCGGTAAGCGCCGTAGGAGAGCTCCGGAGAACTCTGGCGCGCTTTGCCCAGTGCTGCGATCAGCTGTGTGAAGGAGTTGGTCTCTAACGCATTTGCATAATCCTCATACTTCAAAGCAGGACGCAGGGATGCGTCAGAAAACTTCTCTTTTCTTCCCTCTATACCAAACTCAGAGCCGTAATAGATGGAAGGCACGCCGGGCAGTGTGTAGAGCAGTACATGGACCGGTGTAAAATGAGCCTTATTGTTCAGCTTTGTATAGATACGCTCCACATCATGGTTGTCCACAAAATTGTACAGCTTCAGACCGTCGGGACGATTTCCGCCCATCTCATAGAGCCGCTTCACCGTGTGTGCGATCTCAAAATAGTTGTGGTCGTTGTGGCCGGAGTAGAGCGCCTTGTGCAGCGCGTAATTTGTCACCGCGTGCAATGTGTCACCGTTGACCCAGCGGGTATAATCACCGTGAATCACCTCACCCATGAGCCAGAAATCCGGCTTTACCTCGTTGGCAACGGAGCGGAGCATACGCATATATTCAAAATCCAATACATCCGCAGCATCCAGACGGATGCCGTCTACATCAAATTCGCTGACCCAGAAGCGGATCACATCGCAGATATAATTCTTGACATCAGGGTTGTGCTGATTCAGCTTCACCAGCAGATTGTAGCCGCCCCAGTTCTCATAGCAGAAGCCATCGTTATATTCGTTGTTTCCACCAAAGTTCACATTACAGAACCAGTCGCGGTAGCGTGAATTTTCACGGTTCGCCTGCAAATCCTTAAATGCAAAAAAGTCGCGGCCCACGTGGTTGAATACGCCGTCAAAGATGACCTTGATGCCCTGTGCATGACATTCCTTTACAAAATTCGTCAGGTCTGCATTGTCGCCTAAACGGCTGTCCAGTTTTTTGTAATCTGTTGTCTCATAGCCGTGTCCGACGGACTCGAAGAGCGGTCCGATATAGATCGCATTGCAGCCGATCTTTTTGATGTGGCCGATCCAGGGAAGGGCCTCATTCAAGCGATGTACCGGTGCTGCATAGGTGTTTTCCTTCGGTGCATCACAAAGTCCTAACGGGTAGATATGATAAAAGATTGCTTCGTCGTACCAAGCCATTACATTGTTCCTCCTCATAAATGTTGACATAAAACGCTTTCTATTATATCCTATCTGTTTAGTGAATGCAAATTTTATCGGTTTAAAAAAATAGGGAATTGTGCTATGATAGCAGGAAAGGAGTGATAATATGCATGTAAATAAGAGAATTCTAAAGGATGTGCTGGACAGTTTTCTTGTATTTTTGGTTGCCGTCATTTTGTTTATCGGAGCGATCGCGCTGATGTGCGTCTTTGGCGGTGAGGTTATGCGCGTCTTTGGCTTTCAGTATAGCTCTTTGCGCAGCGTGATCGAATTTTTTGTGATCGGAGCGATCATTTCATGGCCGGTCAGCCTGGCAGCAGAGGCGATCCCCAAGGTGCTTTGCTATGACAAGCGGATGATCCCGAAGTGGATGGCGGTGATCATGTATGTGGTACTGGCTACTTTTGCGACGGCGTTGGGATTGTTCGCGGTGGATTCCCACACTACAAAAGTGGTCGCAAACCAGCCGTCGATCATAGTGGTATCATTTTTGCTGGCGCTGTTTAACAGCTATTCGATCATCGTGCGCAGACCAGAGAACACGTAGGGACGTTTCTTTTGCCATGACCATCGCCCATTGTCATGAGGAGCGCCCATTGTCATGCTTGGACTGTTGATGCGGTGGATAAATAAAATAGAAGTGTGCCACGTGCGTGGCAAAGGGCGCTACTCGTGGCAGAAGAAGCGTCCCCGAAAGGAGAATTATGCGAAAGATTCATGTGATTGGCGTTGCGGGAGGTTCCGCTTCCGGTAAGACAACGATCGTAAAAAAGATACAGGAGTATTTTGGAGAAGATATAGTCGTACTGGGTCACGATAGTTATTACAAGGCCCATGATGACATGGATTACGAGGCGCGCAGCCAGTTGAATTACGACCATCCGAATTCCTTTGAGACAGAACGAATGGTGGAGGACGTGCGAAAGCTTATGAAGGGACAGGCAGTGGACATTCCCGTGTACGACTACACGATCCACAACCGGGCAAAAGAGACGGAGCACATCGAACCGAAGAAGATGATCATCATTGAAGGCTTTTTGATTCTGGAAAACAAGGAACTGCGTGATCTGATGGATGCAAAAATCTTTGTGGACGCTGATGCAGACGAGCGTCTGATGCGCCGTATCCGCAGAGATACGGTGGAGCGAGCCCGCAGCGTCTCATCCATTCTGGATCAGTATGAGGCAACGGTAAAGCCCATGTATGAGGTCTTTGTGGAGCCCTCCAAGCGATACGCAGATGTGATCATCCCCAGAGGTGGCGAGAACACCATCGGTGTCACGATGTTAAAGGAGTATCTGAGACATTTGCTGGCGGAATAAACATGTAAGGGACTCCTGTCAAGTGAGGCAGGAGCCCCTTTTATGCAGCTGGATCCAGTCCGAGGTCAATGTTTCCATGGTCCGTTGTAATAAAATCCGATGGACAGAACTGCAGCAACGCACCAACCGATCGGCCATGCACACCAGATCCCGGTTGCGCCGAGTACTGTTTTTGAGAAGCAGAAAGCAAGAAGCACACGCAGGATCAGATCTGTAAAAGTGCCGATCATAAACTTTTTCATCATACCTGCGCCTCTTAAAATGCCATCTGCCACTAACTTTGCAGATACTATGAAGTAGAAAGGGGACAGGATCTTCAGATAGGTAATGCCTGTGTGCATGGCAAGTTCGGTCGGATCATCCATAAAGAGTTTTAATACGATGTTTCCGCCAAAGAAGTAGAGAAGGAACAGAGGGAAGCTCAACATCCATACCAATCTGACTCCAACGCCAAAGCCCTGCTTCACACGATCGAGCTTTTGGGCTCCGAGATTCTGTGCCGTATAGTTGGAAATTCCGTTTCCAAGTGTGGTAAAGGAAGTGATCACCAGATTATTCAGTTTTACGGCGGCGGAATATCCCGCCATGACAGGTGCCCCGAATCCATTGATAATGCTCTGGATCAGAATATTTCCGATGGAAATAAAGCTCTGCTGAAGGGTGCTTGGAATGGCGATTATTACAATCTGCCTTAAGATCTGCGGATCAAAGAGCGGTGCTTTTTCTTTCATTCCGGAAAGTCTGCGGAATACGACGATCATTGCCAGAATACAGCTGATCCCCTGACAGAGAAAGGTCGCCCAGGCCACACCGGCAACTCCCATATGGAATGCCTTGACAAACCAGATATCTACCGCGATATTAGACAAAGATGATACCGCCAGGAAGAAAAAAGGTGTTTTGGAGTCTCCGAGTGCAGAGAAGATACCGGTAGCGATATTGTAGAAAAAGACAAAGGGTAATCCCCATGCATAAATATCCAGATACAGTTTTGAATCCGCAAATACTTCATCCGGGGTGCGGATGAACCGAAGCAGCATTCCGGAGCCGGCAATCCCGATGAGCATTAGCAGGATACACACAATACCGCTGAAGATACAGGCAGTGTATACAGCGGTCTTCATCTCTTTATATTTTCTGGCACCGAATAGCCTGGAGACGACAACGGAACATCCCATGTTGCAGCCGAAGGCAAAAGCGATAAAGATCAATGTGATCTCATAGCTGTTGCCCACTGCCGCCAGTGCATTTTCTCCAATAAACTTTCCGGCAACCAGACTGTCGGCTATATTGTAGAGCTGCTGAAAAATAATGCTGCCGAATAGAGGCATACAGAATTTCCTCAGTACGGTCTGTGGATTCCCCACAGTCAGATCTTTGTTCATTTTTCACATTCCTCCCATTGTTTTTTCTTACCGATCGTATTATAATCCGTAAAAAGATATGTGTAAAATATCAATTATGCAATTGTAATATATAAAAATGATATGTGAGGAACTGCAATGAACATCAGCTATGACTATTACAGAGTCTTTTATTATGTAGCAAAATACAAGAGTTTTACCGGAGCTGCCAAGGCACTCATGAATAATCAGCCGAACATTACCAGAATGATGAAAAAGCTGGAAGAAGCACTAGGATGTACGTTGTTTGTAAGACAGCGTCATGGCATTATGCTAACTCCGGAAGGGGAAAAACTGTATGCTCACATATCCGTTGCGTTTGAACATATCCTGAGCGGAGAGGAAGAAATAGCCAGGGATAAAAGTCTGGAGTCAGGTGTCGTTACGGTGGCAACCAGTGAGATCGCGCTTCATTGTGTACTGCTTCCGGCTTTAAAATCCTTTCGAAAGACTTATCCCGGTATTCGGATCCGGATATCAAGTCAGTCTACGCTGCAGGCAGTGGATGTGCTGAAAAAAGGGCTGGCAGATTTTGCAATCATAACAGAACCGTTTGCACTTCCTGTGGGGCTTGGGTCAGAGGTACTTCGAAGCATCCGGGAAGTGCCGGTCTGCAGCACGGCGTTTTCTCTTTCTATGGGGACGGCTCTCACCGGGGAAGAACTAAAAAAATATCCATTGATCGGGCTGGGGGAGCAAACGGCGTCTTTCCGTTTTTATTCGGATGTTTTCAGTAGGATGGGGATGTTCTTTACGCCGGACGTAGAAGCTGCCACAGCAGATCAGATTTTATCTATGGTAAAATCCGATCTGGGTATTGGATTTGTTCCAACAGATTTTCTGGAAAATGAAAATATGGAGAAGCTGGTTATCCTTAACATGAAACCGGACATTCCTGCCAGAAATATCTGTCTTCTGAAACGGAAAGGTATATCCCTAAGTATAGCAGCTTCTGAATTGGAACGGCAGATAAAAGGTGGAGGTGAAAATCCTGACGGAAATTCTTGTCTTTTTTTCAAAAGAATGTAATTTCTTATTGAAAAACATGGTAGTAATGATCATAATTACATCTGGTAATCAAAACTACATGAAATTGTAAGGGAGACTTCGTAAATAAAACATTGCAAATAGGAAATCGGATCGCTTCCATTCCGATCATACAGGGCGGCATGGGTGTCGGTGTCAGCCGAAGCTCACTGGCAGGTGCTGTGGCAAAAGAGGGCGGCATCGGTGTCATCTCCACGGCGCAGATCGGCTATGATGAGGAAGGCTTTGAAGGGCACGAAAATGAGTGCAATCTCCGTGCCATCGACAAGCATATCGCACGGGCGAAGGAAATCGCACAGGGCGCAGGTATGGTGGGTGTGAACATCATGGTAGCGTTAAAGAACTACAAGGAGCATGTGCCGGAGGCAGTCAAGGCAAAGGCAGATCTGATCATTTGCGGTGCAGGGCTTCCGGTGGATCTGCCCGGTATCGTCCGCACAGCCATCGAGAAGTTCAACTATAAAAAGGAGGAAGCTCCGGCGCTGGCATCCATCGTATCCTCAGAAAAGGCAGCACGTATCATCTTAAAAATGTGGGAAAAGAAGTATGACTGTCTGCCGGATCTGGTCATCGTGGAGGGACCGAAAGCAGGCGGACATCTGGGCTTTTCCAGAGAGCAGCTGGCAGAGCTTACACCGGAGCAGTACGACGATGAGATCCGTCACATCATCGCTTGTACGAAGGAATTTGCGAACAAGCATGAAAAACATATTCCGGTGGTCGCGGCAGGAGGAATTTTCGACAGTAAGGATGTGGCGCATGCGCTGTCGCTGGGTGCAGAGGGCGTGCAGGTGGCCAGTCGTTTTGTGGCGACCTATGAGTGCGATGCGTCGGAAGCGTATAAGGATGCCTATCTCTGGGCGGATGAGGATGACGTGGTGACCGTGCAGAGTCCGGTTGGTATGCCCGGACGCGCATTGCACAACGTATTTATGCAGAATGTAGAGACAAAAAGGGAACCAATCACAAAGTGCTATCAGTGTCTGGAACACTGCAATCCCGCAAAGGTGCCCTATTGCATCACCAAGGCGCTGGTCAATGCGGTGAAGGGTGATCTGGACCACGGCCTGATTTTCTGCGGTGCAAATGTGGGCCGCATCAAGAAGCTGATGTCCGTCAATGACCTGATGCAGCAGCTGATGCTGGCCATGTCATAGGGTGCTCCTTGCGGCAAAGGGCGCTCCTCGTGGCAAAGGGCGATGGTCGTGGCAAAAGAAGCGTCCCTGAAGCAAAAAACTCTTGACAAACCTGGTAAGAAGTAGTATCCTTGGTTCAATTAAAAAGCACATAAACAAAATCGATGACCAAAAGGAGTACCGTAATTCGATTCTGCACAGAGAGCCGGGATGGTGGGAAACGGCGAGATAGTTTTTCGGGAATGGATTTGCGAGACGCAAAGCGAAGTTTAGTAGCGGATGCCGTGACCTCACGTTATAGGGGAAAGATATCGGGAGCATGGCTCTCCGTATCGGATCAAGAAAAGTAGAATTGGTGGCTGATATTCCGATTGGAATATCAGCTTTTTGTTTTATCAACCAGATAATACTTTTGAAAAAGGGTGGCACCACGGTAAACATCGTCCCTGACGCGAAGGATCTTCGCGCCGGGGACTTTCTTTTTATCCAAAAACAGAAGGGAGAATACACACATGGACAAACGAGTTTTACGCCTTTATAAAAAGACAGTCAGCATCGTCAACGAGACACCGATCAATATGTACGAACAGCTGGTGGGAAAGAAAAAGGGATTTTTATTAGAGTCCTACGATAAAAACTACGACCGTTACACATTTTTCGGGCCGGAGCCGGAGGAGATCATTTCTTCCCGGGGCAATTCCCTGGTGATCACAAGGACAGACGGTACGGAAACGGTAATGGAAGGAAACCCCTGTGAGCTGTTAAAGGATTACTACAGCAGCTTCGAGATTCGAAAGGACAATCAGGAGCTGGCCTTCACCGGCGGACTGGTGGGAAACCTTGGATATGATTTTGTGCGGTATACGGAAGACTTACCGGATGATAATCCCGACACGATCGGTATCGAGACCGTACAGATGATGCTGATGACCCGTTTCGTACTGGTGGATCATGTGGCGGAGACACTGACAGCCATCGTTTTGGATGAGGACAGCGAGGAGGGAAAGCTCCGGGCACTCGAACTTGCAAATCAGATGATCACCGTGTGCCGCGAAGCAGGAAGCGGTCCTATCCAAAAGAATTTCCATCATGACGGAAGGATCATCGAACAGTCTGATACACTGGAACAGTACAGCGAGAAGGTAGAAAAGATCAGGCATTACATCCGCGAGGGTCATGTGTTTCAGACGGTATTATCCCAGCGTTGGACGATTGAGACCGGTCAGGAGGGCTTTGAACTGTATAAGGAGCTGCGGGAGTTAAATCCTTCTCCGTATTTGTATTACTTCAATTACGGAGATTTTGAAGTCATCGGAAGCTCGCCGGAGATGATCGTGAAGCAGCAGGGAGACCATGTATTTACCTGTCCCATCGCAGGCACCAGACGCAGAGGAGCGGATGCACAGGAGGATGCGCTTTTAAAGGATGATCTGCTGCGGGATGAAAAGGAGCGTGCGGAGCACGTGATGCTGGTGGATCTGGCAAGAAACGATATGGGACGCATTTCAGAGTTTGGAACCGTGAAGGTGACAAAATTCATGGAAGTGCAGAATTATTCCCATGTGATGCACATCGTATCCATGGTGGAGGGCAGAAAAAAAGGAGAGTTTCATCCGCTGGATCTGGTGTCAAGCTTTTTGCCGGCGGGAACATTGTCCGGCGCACCGAAGATCCGGGCCATGGAGATCATCGATGAGCTGGAGACGCAGCGCAGAGGGCTGTACGGCGGAGCAACCGGATACATTGATTTTGGCGGCAACATGGATTTCTGTATCACGATCCGTACCATGGTGAAAAAAGGAAATAAGGTTTACCTGCAGGCCGGCGCCGGTATCGTGGCAGATTCGGTTCCGAAAAATGAGTACAAGGAATGCTGCAACAAGGTAATGGCACTGGCAAAGACGCTGGTAGAGGAGGAAAACTTATGATCTTACTGATTGATAATTACGATTCATTTACTTTTAACCTGTATCAGTATATTGGAATATTTGCGGAGGATGTCAGAGTCGTCCGAAACGATAAGATCACGATCGATGAAATAAAAGAGCTTCAGCCGGAGCGAATCGTACTTTCGCCCGGACCGAAAAACCCGGATGAGGCAGGCATCTGCATGGACGTGGTAAAAGAGTTTTACGACAAGATTCCGATCCTCGGCATCTGCCTGGGACATCAATGTATCGGTCAGGCGTTGGGCGGAACGGTCTCCTACGCAAAGCAGCTGTTCCACGGAAAGCAGTCGCTGATCAGTCATGACGGCAGCAGTGTTTTTACAGGCATCGACACACCCATCAAGGTGGCGCGATACCATTCATTGGCAGTGCAAAATGAGGATCTTCCCGATTGTCTGCGGGTGCTGGCACGGACGGAGGACGGCGAGATCATGGCGATGCGCCATAAGGAGTATCCGGTCATTGGTTTACAGTTTCACCCGGAATCCATCTATACAGAGCACGGAAAACGAATGGTAGAGAACTTTGTAAACGGGGTGATTTAATATGATCTTAGATGACATTGTAGCAGATAAAAAAATACGTTTGGCGGAGCACAAAAAGAGGATCGACCTGCAGGCGATGCGCCGGCTGGCAGAGCAACAGGAGACAACAGACAGAAGCTTTTATGAAAATCTGAAAAAGCCGGGAATCTCCATCATCGGAGAGTTCAAAAAGGCATCGCCCAGCCTCGGAACGATTACGAGTAAGGTCTCGCTCACTGAGCGGATCGCGGATTACAGCGCATCGGTGGATGTCATCTCCTGTCTGACGGAGGAGGATCATTTTCACGGACATGTGGATGATTTTAAGGAGATCCGCAGACAGACGAAGCTTCCGATGATCCGCAAGGATTTTATGATCGATGAGTATCAGTTCTATGAGGCAAAGGCCATCGGCGCAGATGCGATCCTTTTGATCGCGGCAATTCTGGACGATGTACAGATGAAGGATTTTTATGCACTTGCATATGAACTTGGCATGGATGCACTGGTGGAGACCCATGATGAGGCAGAGCTGGAACGGGCGCTGAAGCTGGACGCAAAGATCATTGGCGTCAACAACCGCAACTTAAAAGACTTCACGATCTCGTTAGACAACACGGTTCGGCTCCGGCCGATGGTGCCAAAGGAGAAATGCTTTGTGGCAGAGAGCGGGATCATCACGGATGATGACATCCGGCTATTAAAAGAGCAGCAGGTGGATGCATTTCTGATCGGCCGGGCGCTGATGGAGGCAGATGATCCGCGAACCCTGGCAGATCACTGGAAATCCTTGTAGATGGAAACGTGCGTCGGCAAGAAACAGAACGGATCAGAAGAAACCGTGTAGGATCCGATGTGAGACAGTGGTCAGGAGGAATGAGATGAGTATCAGACAACAGGATGCGCCGGTCACACCGAAGGTAAAGATCTGCGGGATCACCACCATGAAGGAAGCGGACTGGCTGAATGCGGCGGGTGCGGATTACGCGGGATTTGTTTTTTATGAAAAGAGCAAGCGAAATATCAGCATGATGGATGCGGTGATGATCAAGAAGAGCCTGTATCCTTCTGTGAAGACGGTGGCTGTCACGGTCAGCCCGACGGTAGATCAGCTCCGGGAGATTGAGATCGCAGGATTTGATATTTTGCAAGTGCATAAAGAACTCTCGCTGGAAGTATTGCGGGAGTGTAAGCTTCCCATCTGGCGGGCATTCAATATTGGAGCCTGTTCGGATGTGAAAAAGCCGGAAGCTGGTGCAGGCAGCGCAGAGGAGTCGAAACAGGACCGTGAGTTGGAAGAAGAAAAAATGGAGCGTCAGCAGCTGGAGGATGCGTTGATCGAAGCCTATGTGCTGGACGGCGTTACATTTGGCAGCGGCAAAACCTTCAACTGGAACAGCGGAAACGCAGCGCAGATCAAGTCATTATTCGGAGATAAAAAACTGGTGCTTGCCGGAGGACTTACCTCTTCCAATGTGGCGGAAGGAATTGAAATATTCAGACCGGATATCGTGGATGTCAGCTCCGGTGTGGAAAAAGAGTATGGCAGCGGCAAGGATGAAGAAAAAATACAAAAATTTATAAGTGAGGTACGAAAAAATGGGTAACGAAAAGGCTTATTACGGACAGTTTGGCGGACAGTACGTGTCCGAGTCGTTAATGAATACGTTGGCGGAGGTGGACGCAGCATTTGAGGAGGCGATCCATGATCCGGAATTTTTAAAAGAGTATCACTATTATTTAAAACAGTATGTGGGACGTGAGACACCGCTTTATTTTGCGGAGCGCTTATCAGAAAAATACGGCACAAGGATCTACTTAAAGCGCGAGGACTTAAACCATACCGGCGCCCACAAGATCAATAACGTGATCGGTCAGATCTTACTGGCAAAGCGCATGGGAAAGACGAAGGTGATCGCAGAGACCGGAGCCGGACAGCACGGTGTTGCGACAGCGACAGCAGCCGCTCTTATGGGCATGGAATGTGAAGTCTTCATGGGTAAAGAAGATACCGAACGTCAGGCACTGAACGTATACAGAATGCGTCTTCTGGGAGCCAAAGTACATGCCGTTACATCTGGAACTGCAACCCTGAAAGATGCCGTTTCTGAGACGATGAGAGAGTGGACAAACCGTATTTCCGATACACATTATGTGCTCGGATCTGTCATGGGACCGCACCCATTTCCGACAATTGTTCGTGATTTCCAGGCAGTTATTTCCAAGGAGATCAA
>JAQYOU010000010.1 GCA_028727105.1 bacterium | reverse complement strand
GTTATCAGCATATTAAAGAGCGGGTGAAAGATGACCAGAAGTATTATCTGCTTTTGGATGAAGTACAGTTTATGCCACGCTTTGAGGAAGTGCTGAATAGTTTGCTTCGTATCAGCAACATTGATGTGTATGTAACCGGCAGTAATTCTAAATTTTTATCTAGCGATATTGTAACTGAATTTAGAGGCAGAGGAGATGAAATCAGAATTTATCCGTTGTCCTTTGCAGAGTTCTATGCGGCTTTTGATGGAGATTATGACGATGCTTGGGAGGAATATATGATATATGGTGGCTTACCACAAGTGGCACAATTCTCTGTGGAACGTCAAAAAGCTGAGTATCTTAAAAATATTTTTGCCAATGTTTATATCAAGGATGTGGTAGAGCGAAACAGGATTCAAAATGTTGATGAGATTGGAACATTGGTGGATATTCTTGCTTCTGCCATAGGAGCTCCAACAAATCCAACCAAAATATCGAATACTTTCAAAAGTGAACGAGGTATCAATTATAGCAATAAAACCATATCTAACCATATAGATTATTTGGCAGAGGCATTTTTGATTTCTAAAGCGGACCGGTATGATATTAAGGGTAGAAAATATGTAGGAGCAAATCTAAAATACTATTTTTCAGATGTTGGACTTAGAAATGTCAGACTGAACTTCAGACAGCAGGAGCCGACTCATATTATGGAGAACATTGTTTATAATGAGCTGCTTGTGCGTGGTTATAATGTGGATGTTGGTATTGTGGATGTATTTGCAAAGAATAGTGAAGGAAAGAGGGTTCATAAGCAATTAGAGGTTGATTTTGTAGTGAACCAGGGCAGTCAGAGATATTACATTCAGGTAGCTTATGATATGACTTCTGAGGAAAAGCAGACACAGGAACTTAATTCACTCCGCAACATTCCGGATTCATTTAAGAAGATTGTTATAGTAAATGGAACGAAAAAGCCTTGGAGAAATGATGAAGGATTTGTAATCATGGGCATGAAATATTTTCTGCTCAATGCGGATAGCTTGAAGTTTTAGTGTGGAAAATTCCTGTTTGTAGGAGATTTCTATATGATATCATTGACATAAAAAAAGAAACGAGCAACTCTCTCAGCGAATAATCACTTACCAGACAAAAAACCCATTTCCTTTATCAGTAGATGATACTATACAATATGGCTAATGTCAATCCGATTATTCGAAAACAAAGGAGAATCAAGAAAAAAGGAATTGCGTATGAATGATATTTTGTTGGTTGAAGACGATACCATGATCGCATCAGGAATTACCTATGCATTGGAAACGGAAGGCTATGAGGTCTGTCATGCGACGACTGTTGCAGATGCGCATGATTTTATAGAGAAAAGGGAATTCCACCTTGCGATCATAGATATGCAGCTGCCGGATGGGACTGGCTTTGCTGTGAGTGAAAAATTGAAACATACTAATACTGCGGTCATTTTCCTGACCGTGGTGGATGATGAGAATACGATCGTAAAGGCATTTGATGACGGAGCCGCAGATTATATTGTAAAGCCTTTTCGGATCAGGGAGTTGCTTGCGAGAGTAAGGCGTGTGTTGGCGACCCGGAATGATCAGAACGGAAAAGAGCATATCATCTGTATCGGACAGGCAAGGATCCACACGGATGAGGCAAAAGCATATGTGAATGACCAATTGATCGAGCTGACTGCCCTGGAATACAGACTGCTCCTCATTTTCGCGAATAATCAGGGAGTCTTATTATCCAGACAGCAGATCCTGAATAAGATCTGGGATGTTGACGGCAATTTTGTGGAGGATAACACCTTAACCGTTTATGTGAAGCGATTGCGGGAAAAGCTCGGCAATGCAGTAGACATCGAGACTGTGAGAGGAATGGGCTATCGTGTGGATTAGAAAAAAAGAAATAGAACAGTTATCGGAATTTGTAAAAGGCTACATTTCTGGTGATGAACTCGATATCCGGGATAACAGAGAGGGCGCGTTTCCGGTTCTGAAAAACGATATCTATTCTCTGGTGAACAAGAAAAATGAGCAGATCAAGGTGATCGAATCCGAAAGAGATATTCTTTCGGATTATATGGCGGATATCTCACATCAGCTCAAAACTCCGATCACATCAATGATGATCATGGCAGATCTGTTGGAGGATGCGGAGCCGGAAAAGCAGGCTGAGTTCATTCATAATATCCGGTTTTCTTTGAATAAGATGGAATGGCTGGTAGGCGCGTTGCTTAAGATGGCAAAGCTCGATGCACATGCAGTCGAATTTACAAAAAAGGATCTGAAAGCATCTGAACTGGTCGAGGCGGTCAAGCCTTCGGTGGCGATCCTTCTCGATGTCAACAACCAGACGCTGGAGTTAAAAAATGATGGTGTCATCAATTGTGATAAGCGCTGGACGGTGGAGGCACTTACGAACATTGTTAAAAATGCGATCGAATATTCGCCAAAGGATCAGGTGATCGAAATAGACAGTGGTACGAATCCAATGTATGACTGGATTTCAGTAAAGGACAGTGGAAACGGAATGAGCAGGGAGCAATACGCTGCTCTTTTTAAAAGATTTGAGAATTCCACAAATGAAAATGGATTTGGAATCGGAATGCCCCTTGCGTTATCCATTGTCAAGGGGCAGGGAGGAACGATCGATGTCGACCTTGGGGGCGAGGGACAGGGTTCGACTTTTATTATTAAATTTTTCTAACTATTCAGACCCCATCTCGATTCCGCAAAAGTTTTATCTCGATGTGAAGTGACAGAATTGTCACAATACTTTTTTTAAAAGTCACGGAACAGTCATTTTGTATTGTTAGGATGGATAGTGAAAAAGGAGGAAAACACAATGGCTGTTTTAGAAGTAAAGGAATTAACAAAGAAATATGGTCAGGGAGAATCGGAAGTAGTCGCCCTCGATCATGTTTCTTTTTCTGTTGAAAGAGGAGAATTTGTGGCGATCGTCGGGGCTTCCGGGTCCGGAAAGTCCACACTGATGAACATGATCGGAGGCCTTGATCATCCAACCGGCGGCTCTGTCATCATTGAAGAAAACGATATCACATCCATGAGCGAGGATGAACTGGCGATCTTTCGCAGGAGAAATCTGGGGATCATTTATCAGTTTTATAATCTGATCCCTACGCTTACCGCGGAGGAAAACATTGCGCTTCCATGGAAACTGGATGGCAGAAAAGAGAATAAAAAACGTTTGGCAGAGATTTTGCAGCTGCTCGGACTGGAAAAAAGGGCGAAGCATCTGCCGGGGCAGATGTCCGGTGGACAGCAGCAGAGAGTGTCCATCGGAAGAGCGCTGATCAATGAGCCGGCGTTCATACTGGCGGATGAACCGACCGGAAATCTTGACAGCAGGACCGGCATGGAGATCATGGATATCTTAAAGCATGCGAATCAGAAATATAATCAGACGATCCTTTTGGTCACACATGACGAGAAGATTGCATTGCAGGCTGGACGGATCATCACCATCGGAGATGGAAAAATCGTAAAAGACGAGGTGATGAAGTAATGAAAATAACAGCACAGCTCGCACTCAGCCAGATCAAATTAAATAAAAAGAGGACGTTTGCAAGTATTTTTGCGATCGCACTTAGCACAGCCCTTGTCACAGCCGTTATGTGCTTTGCGACAAGTGGCAATCAGATGCTTACTGATTTCCTGGGACCGGGGTATGGGGATTATGCAGGTGCATATTCTGTGATCATCGCAGGACCGGCTTTGCTTTTTGGGGTTTTGATCGCAGCTATGTCGGTGACGGTCATATCGAATATTTTTGTGGCAAGCGCAAATAAAAGGATTCAGGAATTCGGCATATTAAAATGCGTCGGCGGAACGAAAAAGCAGATCAAAGCGAGTGTCCTGTACGAGAGCCTGTGGCTTTGTCTGGTCGGTATTCCATTGGGACTTATTTTCGGGACGCTGATCGGATATATCGGCGTAAGGATCACAGGACATTTTGTAGCTGATATCAATGAGCTTTCAAGAAGCATTATCATGCGACCGTTTTCGTTTTCTCTATCATTTCATGTCTCTGTATGGACCTATCTCTTTGCGGCAGTCTTTTCTCTAGTGATCGTGCTTGTCTCTGCACATAAACCGGCAAAAGCGGTCGGAAAACTTACTGCGATACAGTGTGTAAAAGGAATGGAAGCAAATTCTGATTTGAAAGATATTGAAGTGAAAGATGGTCTTGCAGAAAAAATACTGGGATGCGAGGGTGCAATCGCCTACAGGAATATCAAGAGAAATCAGCAGGGATATAAAGCTACCATTCGTGCACTGTCACTTGGAATTTTACTCCTTCTTTTGACGGGTGGACTTTCCGGTCAGGCAAAGGATTTTAAGGATTGGATGAATCCGAATTCCAGAGAGATGATGGTAGATTATTGCTCCATCCGGGATATCGGGCTGAATCGTAATACCGGAAAAGAAGAGGAAAAGATTGTTGCACCGATTACGGCTGTCACTTATCATGAGATTACGGAAAGACTATCAGCATATGGCACGACCGTATATGGCGTGGGAAGTGACGCCTGCACGTATCATGCGTTGCCGGATCGGGATGTTTTTTCGGAAGAAATGTTACAGGTTTCGGATCTTTTCGATGAGAATGGGGAGACAAGGGTTGAACTGCTCGCAGTTGATGAGACGTTATATAAAGAATTATGTGACAGAGCAGGCGCAGCATATGGCAGTAACCTTCTGATCAACACTTATGAGTATAACGATCATGGAAGGATGAAAACGATCACTCCATTCAACGAAGAAGTAACTGAGATCACGCTGATCACTGCAGCAGACGAGAAACAGACGCTTCCGGTCGGAGGTATTCTGCATCAGGATGACCTGAAAGAACGAGGTTTTCAGGTGATCAATCCATATCCGGTCAGAATGGTTGTCCCTGACATTGATGCCAGATTTTTTGATTGGTATTGTGCGCCGGATGATGAACAGACATACACAGAATATGCCAGAAAGATCATGGATGCGTATTATCCGATCCTTACAGAGGATTCCTATGTGGAACAGGGATATACCGTAAGAATTGCCCGTGTAGACACCATGGTAAAAATGCTAAACGTTGCAATTGTTCTTGTACAGATGATCCTGTATGGATTCGTCATATTGCTGATCCTAATGGGATTTTCGAGTGTGGTCAGCACGCTTGCAAACAATATCAGGATTCGAAGTCGTGAGTTCGCGATCTTAAAGAGTGTCGGAATGACAAATGCATCGCTCCGGAAAATGGTCTATTGCGAAAGTATCCTATGCATGATCAAAGCATTCCTGCCGGGAATCACACTGGGGATTGCGATTCCATTTGGGATCAATTTAGCGATTCGAAAAGTATTTCCCGTGTTATATCATATTCCGTGGGGTATATTTTTGGTGGGAATGGCCGTGCTCAGCGCGGTAGTAATGATGATCACATGTGTGGAATTCAATCAGTTGAAGGATAAAAGCATCATTGATGAGATCAGGATGGATGTTATGTGATGGATACAAATATGGAGTGGGTGTTATTTGTTTATATAGTGTTTTAACAACACATATTTTGATAAAATGAAAATAAGTGTGTTGTTAAAGTGATAACCGAAAAGACTGCAGCGGCGAAGCAAAAAAGCAGATGCTGAAATCGGCATTGGTACGAAGTCGCAGCAGGTACTGAAATTACAACAAGAACAGAACAAGCAGGAGCAAAAAGTGAGAAGCCGTGAGAAAAGAGAAGCGGATGAACTGCGAATGTTTGAACTGAAACAGCAAAAGAAAAGAGAAAAGCACAAGGGGCATTAGTGCCTCTTGACTTTTACTTAAATCGGAAGTTGACCGAGCTCTTTAGAGCGAGGGATGCTTCTTGTCCGAAGGGCAAGAAGATGAGGATTTGGAAATTGCTAAATAACACGGTATTTATCAATATAAGCATTTTTTCTGCCCAAAGCAATATAAATCGATGATATGGACTGAGAAAAACAGCTTCTTTTTGCAATTTCTCTGCCCATACCAATAAAAAATGTATGAGATGGACTGAGAAAATTGATATTTTTTTATGATTTGTCTGCCCAAACTAATACGAAACGGCTTGAATGGGCAGAGAATTATGACTGATTTCTGAAATATATCTGCCCAAGAATGATGTGATGATTAAGAATGGGCAGATAACGACCTGAAGAAAGGATATCATATCGGAAACTTTCAATTTGAAGGAACAATACAGATTTGGGGGAAAGAATATGGAAAAGAAAGATAGGACAGGGCTTAAAACGACAGTGGCGTTAATGCTCCTCCTACTATTCTTCTTCTTTGTTAGAGCCAACAACCGAGCCTTGGGGACAAAGGACATGCTTTATTGCAGACCCGGAAGGAAATATCATAGAAATCGGCTCATGGAATAAATCATACGAAGAAAAAGATAAGTAAGAGAAACATCCGGTATGACACCAGAAGTATCTGCATATGACCAAGACAAAGAATGCAGGAGTAGAGAAAACGAAATATGTCATACAGGAGGTATGAAAGTAGATTCACGAAAGGAAGAAACAGAAAATGAGTGTAAAGTTTAGAAATGCAGAGCGAAAAGATACGGGACTGATCCTGCAGTTTATTAGGGAACTGGCTGAATATGAAAAGATGTTGGATGATGTGGTTGCAGATGAAGCCACGCTGGAAGAGTGGATATTTGATAAAGAAAAAGCGGAAGTGATCTTTGCCATGGAAGGGGACAAGGAAGTTGGATTTGCATTGTATTTTCACAATTTTTCCACTTTTCTTGGCCGTGCCGGAATCTATTTGGAAGATCTGTTCGTGAAGCCGGAATATCGCGGAAAGGGATATGGAAAAGCTACTTTGAAAAAACTTGCTTCCATCGCAGTGGAGCGGGGGTGTGGACGGTTGGAATGGTGCTGTCTTGATTGGAATAAGCCGAGCCTTGATTTTTATCTTTCCCTGGGGGCAGTGCCATTGCCTGAATGGAAGGTTTTGCGTGTGACCGGACAGACCCTTACGGATCTGGCAAAGGGGGTGTGTAGTGAGTCTTGAGAGCAAGAGTTCTAGGATTGGCATACTGATGAAATATCAGTGTGCCTTTTCTATTTCAAAAAAAATTTAAATAGTTATTGCAATTCATAAGAAAGCGTGCTAGCATCCATTTAAAGAATATTTTAAATAGGTGAAACTATGGGACAGACGAACATTTTCAAGGTGCTGGCGGACAGTCAGCGCAGGGAAATTCTTACAATGCTAAAGGATGAGCGCTTAAATGCCGGAGAAATTGCAGAGAGACTGCAGATCACACCGGCGGCTCTATCTTATCATTTGAAGCTGTTAAAGAATGCTGATCTGATATCCGAATACAAAGAAAAAAATTATATCTATTATGAGATCAATACGACAGTCTTTGATGAACTGATCCTGTGGATCAACCAGTTTGGAGGTAAAAAGTAATGAAAAAAATTATGTGGTTTCTGGCAATTATTCCGGTTATTGTTACAAGTATCGTTCTTCCGTTTATGCCGGACACGATACCGATGCATCACGATCTGGCGGGGAATATCGACCGGTGGGGTAGTAAAACAGAATGCTTCATTTTTCCGGTAATTATTTTATTTATTACGCTTTTTTGGCATTTGCTGATGCGCGCATTCGAGAAAAAAGCTGCAAAAGGAAAATCAGAAAAAGAACAGATGGAAGGGGCGTCCAATGCAAAGTTCTTGGGCATTGTAGGTATCGCACAGGCCTTGATGTTTGGTTGTATGCATTACTTTATCTTATATTCCTCCTTCAAAGAAGCAGAGCTGGGAAGTAGTGGGGCTGTGGATATCGCAAAGGTTTCCTGTGTTTTGTGCGGGCTTTTGTTTATCGTGTTGGGAAACTTTATGACAAAGATAAAGAAAAATGGGGTAGCCGGAGTTCGAACGAGCTGGAGTATGTATAATGATGTAACATGGAGAAAGAGCAATCGTATTGGAGCATATTGCTTTATGATAGCAGGCATTCTGACAGTCATCACAACTGCATTTTTGGATGGGGTGGTCAGCACCGTTTTGATGTTGATCTATGTACTGATAGCGGCAGCGGTTGTAGTCGTGTATTCGAAAAAAGTATATGAGCAGGAAAAAGAAAAATGATCAGTTTATAACTCGAAAGTTGTTGGAGAGGGAGAATGTTGAGAAAGAAGCGTATTTTTGTCACTATATTGATGCTATTATTGATTCTTTTCGCGTGGATCATATGGGGCAATGTCACCGTGGGTGTTACCCGTTATACTGTAACGAGTGATCGTTTGCCACATTCTTTTGAAGGCTATAGAATAGCTGTTGTATCTGATCTGCATAATGCACAATTTGGAAATGATAACAGTCAGTTAGTTGAAAAGATAAAAAAAGAATGTCCGGATATCATCGCAATCACCGGAGATTTCGTTGATTCAAATAGAATAGATATTGAAATAGCTATCCAACTGGCAAGTCAGCTGACTGAGATAGCGCCCTGTTATTACGTAACAGGTAATCATGAAGCGTGGATCAATGAGCAATATCATGAATTGGAAAAAGGACTGATTGGTGAAAATGTCGTGATTCTTCATGATGATGTGATTCAGCTGATTAAGGGGAGCGAAACGATACAGCTTGCCGGGTTGGATGATCCGGATTTTACTGAGAGGGATACCTATATTCAGGATAGTATGGTTCAAACAAAAATCAGCAATCTGTCATTATCGGATGAATACTGCATATTGTTGTCACACAGACCCGAACTGTTTGCGGAGTATGTATCAGAAGAAGTGGATCTTGTGTTAAGTGGACATGCGCATGGAGGACAATTCCGTCTGCCCTTTATTGGAGGAGTCATTGCTCCTGATCAAGGTTTGTTCCCTAAATATGATGCCGGTAAATATAGCAAGAATCATACGACCATGATCGTAAGCAGGGGTATCGGCAACAGTATCATTCCGGTTCGTATTAATAACAGACCGGAAATAGTCATTGTTGAATTGGTATGTGATTGAAAAATCCAGCATATCTGTGAAAAATGGAGGTATTACGTTATGAGTCGATTTACTGAATACATAGGAAGTCAGTTTGGAAATCCGAAGAGTACTTTCAGCGAAAGGAGAAATTGAACATGATACAAGAACTGAAGAATCAAAAATTTGATCAGACATATCGGCCAAAAGCGCCCGTTGAAACAGATTATGTGTTCTATTTTCAAGGAAATGGAAGACGGAGTGACTGCATCCTTCTGGCGCAATCGGATCATCAAATTACAATTCCTACCATTGGGGAGATGAAGCCGGATCGAGATGAATTACAATATCTCTTTGCGATTGATGAGGTACATTTCTATTTACATACAGGCAGCAAATTCCCGGCTGACACAAAGCAGTATTCCTTTCATCCAATCAGGACATTACGATTAGGAAATCCGAGGGCAATCTGTTTTGCCGGAATGACTGCCTATCACTTATTTACCTGGTATCGTGATAATCAGTTTTGCGGCAGGTGCGGTCATGTGACGGAGCACAGTCAATCAGAACGGATGCTTGCGTGTCCATCCTGTGGGAACATGATTTATCCAAAGATCTGTCCGGCAGTGATCATTGGATTGCGTAAAGGCAATCAGATTTTGATGAGTCGTTATGCAAACCGGGAATACAAAGGGAATGCCCTGCTTGCCGGATTTTGCGAAATAGGAGAGACACCGGAAGAAACTGTTGTGCGGGAAGTCATGGAAGAAGTAGGTCTGAAGGTAAAAAACATTACCTATTACGGTTCTCAGCCGTGGGGCTTTGACAGTAATCTACTGCTTGGATATTTTGCGGATGTGGATGGCGATGACATCATACAGCTTGATGAACAGGAACTTGCCTGTGCTGCATTTGTTGATCGGGAAAATATCGCCCCTGAATCAAATCTGATCAGTCTGACTGCAACAATGATCGAAGAATTTCGATTGGGGAATTGGTGATTAGGGGACGGTCCTTTGGATTTAGTATGACGCCGGAGGTGTTTGATTCCATTACGAATCATATTAGAAAACAGTTGGTAAAGGAGTTGTAAGAGCTATGAGATTTGAAACAGAGCGATTAATTCTTCGTCCATGGACAGAAGATGATGCAGAAAGTTTATTTGAATATGCAAAAGATCCGGCTGTCGGACCGATAGCAGGCTGGCCCGTACATACGGGTGTTGAAAACAGCAGAGAGATCATCCGGGAAATTTTATCGGCAGATGAGACCTATGCGGTGTGCCTGAAGGAAGATAATCGAGCCATCGGAAGTGTCGGACTCATTCCGCCGGCACAGTCACACACAAAGTCAGGTGATGATGAGATTGAGATCGGTTATTGGATCGGGGTTCCGTTTTGGGGAAAAGGATTGATCCCGGAAGCCGTGAGAAAACTGCAGGAGCATGTGTTTCTTGACCTTGGTTGCAGTGCCATGTGGTGTGGCTATTATGATGGAAATGTTAAGTCGAAAAAATGTCAGGAGAAATGCGGTTTTACCTATCATCATACGGAAGAAAATAAGCCTTGTGTATTAATGGGCGATGTCAGGACGGAGCATTTTACAAGAATTACCAAGGATGAGTGGCTGATCGGTCGAAAGACAAATGAAGCAGTCTTATACATTCACGGAAAAGGTGGAAATGCCGGTGAAGCAGAGCATTACAGAACGTTCTTTCCGGGAAGGGATGTTTACGGATTTGATTACAAGGCAGAAAATCCGTGGGACGCGAGGAAGGAGTTTTCGGATAAGGTTGCTGAATTGGCAGAAAACTATGATAGGATCGTTCTGATAGCCGTAAGTATCGGAGCATATTTTTCGATGAATGCCGCTATCGGTAAGTTTATAGATAAAGCATTTTTTATTTCTCCGATCGTCAATATGGAGAAGCTGATACTGGACATGATCAACTGGGCTGGCACGAGTGAAAGGGAACTGGAAAAGAGGAAGATCATTCCGGTGGATTTTGGCGACGATCTGTCATGGGATTATTTGCAGTATGTAAGGAATCATAAGATCAGCTGGAATGTTCCAACAGAAATTTTGTATGGAAGCGCTGATCACTTACAGTCGATGGATACGATACAAGAATTTGCCACAAAGATATCTGCAAAACTAACGATCATGGAAGGTGGAGAACACTGGTTTCATACCGACGAGCAGATGAGTTTCCTGGATCAATGGCTGCAGACAAAGATTTCGAAATAGGACGAGTGGGAGAAAGTATGAAACAAGCAATAAGCAGAAAGACTGCAAAAAACATCGCGATATTGATAGGGATGAACCTTGTTTTTATTATGCTTGCTGTCGGTTTTGCAGTGTTGCATCACATTTATCATCAGGGCTGGATGTTGTCAGCGTATGTAACCTTTCTAACGATATCTTATCATTTTTCCATGAGGCTGATCGTAGGAGAAGCGGTTACAGTCATTTACCGAAACCGTGAATTTCATTTGGAGTCCGCAGGTTTTCGCATACATAGCTTCGAAAAGGATCTCTATCGAAGACTGAACGTGAAGAAATGGAAAGTGCATATGATCACAGCAAAACCAGAACAGTTCGATCTTCGGGAAAACAGCATGGACGACCTGCTGCACAATATGGCGCAGGCGGAACTGGTCCATCGGATCATCATAGTATTGTCGTTTGTTCCGCTTCTGCTGATCATCCCATATGGGGTTCCAATGGTTTTTATTGTGACATCCATAGCAGCTGCTCTGATCGATCTGCAATTTGTGATCATTCAACGTTACAATCGCCCCAGGGTGATGAAGCTTTTGAAAATGAAAACTCTTGACAGTCCAGGCAGATGGGACTAAACTGATTGGAAAGGTGTTTTATAATAATAAGAAAAGAGGAATCAGACTATGGAAAAGAAAAACATCGATTGGTCAAACCTAGGATTCGCTTATCAGGTAACAGACAAGCGATTTGTCTCAAATTATAAAAACGGAGCATGGGATGAAGGCGTTCTGACAGAAGATGCAACCATCACTCTGACCGAGTGCGCAGGCGTGTTACAGTATGCCCAGACCTGTTTTGAGGGATTGAAGGCATATACCACAGAGGATGGCAGAACCGTATGCTTTCGCCCGGACTTAAACGCAAGCCGTATGAAGGACTCCTGCGAACGCCTGGAGATGCCCGTATTCCCGGAGGACAAGTTTGTTGAGGCTGTGAAGGCAGTTGTGAAAGCAAATGAGGCTTATGTACCTCCCTTCGGATCCGGTGCAACACTTTACATCCGTCCCTATATGTTTGGAAGCTCTGCAGTTATCGGCGTAAAACCTGCAGAAGAATATCAGTTCCGTATCTTCTGTACACCGGTAGGACCGTACTTCAAGGGCGGCGCAAAGCCCATCACCATCCGTGTTTGTGATTACGATCGTGCAGCACCTCACGGAACCGGACATATCAAGGCTGGCCTGAACTATGCAATGAGCCTGTACCAGATCGTAGATGCCCACGAGAAGGGCTTTGACGAGAATATGTATCTTGACGCAGCCACCAGAACCTATGTTGAGGAGACCGGCGGCGCAAACTTCATCTTCATCACAAAGGATGGCACACTGGTAACACCGAAGTCCGACAGTATCTTACCGTCTATTACACGTCGTTCCCTGATGGTAGTTGCGGAGAAATACTTAGGTATGAAGGTAGAGCATCGTCCGGTACGCTTTGACGAGATCAAGGATTTTGCAGAGTGCGGACTGTGTGGAACCGCAGCTGTTATCTCACCGGTAGGAAAGATCAACGATCACGGCAACGAGATCTGCTTCCCCAGCGGCATGGACGAGATGGGACCTGTGACAAAGAAGCTGTACGATACACTGACCGGTATCCAGATGGGACGCATCGAGGCACCGGAAGGATGGATCGTAGAGATCTAAAGGAATACATATATGGCGAAAAAGAAAAAAGATTCAATCGAATATCGCTATTACGAAATAGGTCAGGACGAGTACGTCCTGGCCTTATTTGGTGAGAGCTGGGTGCGTGATTACGGACGGGACGTGGATGGCCTGCATTTTCATAACCTGTTAGAGATCGGTGTCTGTCATGAAGGGCATGGCGAGATGGGGTATGAGGAAGGGCGAAATCCCTATCATCCGGGCACGATCACGATCATTCCGAAAAATCTTCCTCACACGACCATCAGTGAGGAAGGGAAGAAGAGTTTTTGGGAATATCTGTTTCTGGATCCGGCGCAGCTGGTGCGCGAGGTATATCCGGATGATGAAGTGTTTCAGAGACAGGTGGTGGCGCAGCTGAATAAGACGCATATGACCTTCAGCAAAGACAGCTGTCCGCAGCTTTTTCAGATGATCGATCTGCTGATCTATGAGATGGCACATAAGGAAAAGCATTACAAGCGTGTGACAAAAGGGCTGTCGGAGGCGCTGCTCATGGAACTATACCGGTTGTGTATGAGTGAAAAGAGCGATCAGAGCCTTCGTATCGTGTCCCGGAGTAATCTCGTGCTGATCAACGATGCACTTGATTATATTAATAAGAATTATATGGATTCGGGTCTGCGTGTGGAGATGCTGGCGGAGCGCTGTGGCCTGTCCGAGACACATTTTCGGCGTGTGTTTAAGGAGCAGACCAATATGACTCCGATTGAGTATGTGAACCTGGTGCGTATCCAGCGGGCCTGCGAGCTGATGCGAAAAAGCAACATGGCTATGGATGAGGTGAGCGGCAGGGTAGGCTTCGAATCTACGACCTCCTTTACGCGAAATTTCAAAAAATTGTTGGATATTACTCCCTATCAGTGGAAAAAACACCCGGAAAATTATGAGGGAAAGATCTTAGAGTACAATGTTTCCATGTTAAAGGGATGGTAGCACGACGAAAACGAGTGGATGATGTTCATAGTTTGTTCATAATATTCATAAAAAAGCAATATATATATTGTACAAATCTTAAAGATTGTTTTTGTGAAAAGTGCTAAAACGAACATTTTACATGGTCGAATTTGCATGTTTTATGAAAGAAATCAAAGGCACAAAGTCATCCTTCTTTGTTACAATAAGTTCAACAAAAAGAGCGGCGCAAACCGCTTCAAATTTAGGGAGGATAACCAAATGAAAAAGAAATTATTGGCAACTTTGATGATCGTTGCAATGAGCGCTTCCATGTTAGCTGGATGCGGCAACAAGGCTGAAGCACCGGCTGATAACGCAGCAGCAACAGACGACGCAGCAGCAAAGGATGATGCGGCAGCAACAGACGATGCAGCAGCTGAGGGAGAGCAGAAGTTAACCGTATGGTGCTGGGATCCCTCATTCAACATCTATGCAATGGAGACCGCAGCAGAGTATTACAAGAAAGATCATCCGAACGTAACAGTTGAGGTTGTTGAGACTCCTTGGGATGACATTCAGCCCTTGATCACCAACGCAGCTTCTACCGGCGAGTACAGCCAGTTACCTGATATCTTACTGATGCAGGATAACGCATTCCAGAAAAACGCGATCAGCTATCCGGATCTGTTCGTAGATCTGACAGATTCAGGCATCGACTTCAGCCAGTTCGCAGCAGGTAAGTTAGGTTATTCTACTGTAGGCGGAAGAAATTACGGTGTTCCTTTTGATAACGGTGCTGTTATCGCTTGCTATCGTACAGATATCTTAGAGCAGGCTGGTTATACAATTGACGATTTAACAGACATTACATGGTCACGTTTCGAGGAGATCTCTTCTGACGTACAGGCTAAGACAGGTTACTATCTGTTATCAGAGCGTACCGGTGAGATCGACCTGATCATGATGATGCTTCAGTCAGCAGGCGCTTCTATGTTCGATGAGAACGGTGCAGCAGTGATCGCAGACAACGCAGCATTAAAGAATGTCGTAGAGACTTTCAACAGCTTAGTAGATAACAATGCACTTCTTTTGACACAGCAGAACTGGGATGAGTACATCAAGTCTTTCAACTCAGGCTCAGCAGCAGGTGTTATCAACGGATGCTGGATCATGGGATCTATTCAGGCAGCAGAGGATCAGGCCGGCAAGTGGGCAATCACCAATATGCCGAAGCTTGATGGCATCGACGGTGCTACCAACTACTCTAACAACGGTGGTTCTTCATGGGCTGTTACAACAAACTGCAAGAACGTTGAACTGGCAACTGATTTCTTAAACAGCACATTCTGCGGAAGCGTAGATTTCTATGCTGAGATCCTTCCTTCTTCAGGTGCGATCGCAACATGGGCACCCGCAGCAGAGGCTGACGTATACGGCGAGCCTTCCGAGTTCTTCAGCGGAGATGCTGTATTCAAGAAGGTTGTTGACTTCTCTACCAAGACACCTTCAAACAACACCGGTGTATACTACTACGAGGCACGTAACGCTGTAGCTACCGCTATCACAAACATCCAGAACGGTGGAAACATCGATGATGAGCTTGCAAATGCACAGGCAACTGTAGAGGCACAGATGCAGTAATTTACGCAGTAATAGGAATTTAAAAATGAAAATGGGGAACGGCGTTGTCGTTCCCCGTTTTATTCAGAAGCGTAAATGGAAGGAGTAAGGGAAATGGAGAAAGCAAAAGCAAGAAAGCTCTCACAGAGTAAACGTTACAATCTGACCGGCTGGGTATTTTTGACTCCGGCAGCACTGCTCATAGCAGTTTTCAGTTTTTATCCGATGATCAAATGTTTCATCTACTCATTTCAAAAAGGTTCTACCTTTGCAAACATGCAGTGGTATGGTATCAACAATTACATTCGAATGTTTCAGGACAAAGTATTTATGAAGTCCTTGGGAAATACATTTATATACTTCCTGATTCAGGTTCCGATCATGTTGATCCTGGCACTGATCCTGGCAAGTATGCTGAACAATAAAGATCTGAAATTTAAAGGATTTTTCCGCACGGCGATCTTTTTACCCTGTGCGACCACCTTGGTATCTTATGCGATCATTTTCCGTTCACTGTTCTCTACAGACGGATTTGTGAACACGATCCTGATGAAGCTTGGTATTCTGGATGCACCTTTTGCATTCCTGACTAACACCACCGGTGCCCGCGCAGTCATTATTTTAGCACTGGTATGGAGATGGACCGGATACAACATGGTATTTTATTTGTCCGGATTGCAGAACATTGAGTATTCTGTCTATGAGGCAGCTAAGATTGACGGCGCATCACCGATGCAGTCTTTCTTCCACATTACCGTTCCGCTGTTAAAGCCTACGATCCTTCTGACAGCGATCATGTCAACAAACGGTACGCTGCAGCTGTTCGATGAGTCTGTGAACCTGACAAACGGAGGACCTGCAAACACATCCATCACAATGTCACATTACATATACGATGCGACGTTTAAGTATGTACCGAACTTTGGTTATTCGTGTGCGATGTCCATCCTGATCCTGGTTCTGGTAGGAACACTGGCATTTATTCAGATGAAAGTAGGTGATAAGCGTGATTAGTTTACCGAAAAAAATAGCACAGTATGCATTTTTGATTCTTTTCTCCCTGTTTTCTATTTTTCCGCTGATCTGGATGGCGATCGCAGCCACAAACCAGAGTATTGATGTCATCCGCGGAAAAATGATACCGGGAACGTACCTGATCGAGAATTACAAAGCGCTGGTGGCACAGTCTGAACTGTGGCATGCCATGGGCAACTCTTTCAAATATTCCCTCGTGGTGACGTTGCTCAGCCTGATCGTCTGCTCACTGGCAGGATACGGATTCGAGATCTATCACGATAAATTCAAGGATGGACTGATGAGTGTGATCCTTCTGGCAATGATGGTACCTTTTGTGGCAACCATGATCCCGCTGTTCGGTATGATGGCAAAGCTGGGCTTCCTGAATACGGTAGCCGGTTTCGTGCTTCCTTCCATCTCCACGCCGTTCCTCATCATGCTGTTCCGACAGAGTGCCCGCTCCTTCCCGCATGATATCATCGAAGCAGCACGTATCGACGGACTCGGCGAGTTCCAGATCTTTGTGCGGATGTTCTTCCCGACCATGAGATCTACCTACGCAGCAGCAATGACCATCACTTTCATGAATGCATGGAACAACTACCTGTGGCCGAAGGTTATCATGAACAAACCCGAGACACAGACGATGCCGATGCTGGTTTCCAACCTGACAGCAGGTTATGTAACTGACTATGGTATGCTGATGCTGGCTGTTTTGTTCTGTACATTACCGACGGTTATCATCTTCTTCTGTCTGCAGAAGAGCTTCGCAGAGGGTATCACCGGTGCGGTAAAATAAAAACTGCATGTTTGGCGGGAGAGGAATTCCCTTTCCCGCTTTTTTACAAGGTTAATCAATCATTAGGAGAATACTGGTATGATCACATTAGACATGAATATTATAAAGGATCCGACTATTTTTGAGCAGAATCGTCTGCCGCATCACGCGGATTTTACAGCGTATGCGTCAGTTGCAGAGGCTGCAAAAAAGGAGAGTTCTCTTCGCATGTCCTTGAACGGGATTTGGAAGTTTGCGTACGCGATCAATCCAGAAAGTGCGCTACCCGGTTTTGAGAAGCCGGATGTCAACTGCCACAATTGGACAGAGATCCGTGTGCCTGCGCATATTCAGATGGAAGGCTATGGCGTTCCGCAGTACGCAAATGTGCAGTATCCCTGGGAGGGCTGGCAGGACATAAAGCCCGGCGAATTGCCGGAGGACTTTAATCCGGTTGCAAGCTACGTGAAATATTTTGAGCTGCCCGACACCTGGAAGGGTGAAAAGGTTTGCATTTCCTTCCAGGGCGTTGAGAGTGCATTTGCACTCTGGCTGAACGGAGCTTATGTCGGCTATGCAGAGGATAGCTTTGATCCGTCCGAGTTTGACCTGACCCCGTATCTGACGGATGGCGAGAACAAGCTGGCTGTGCAGGTGTACAAGTGGTGTTCCGGAAGCTGGTGTGAGGATCAGGACTTCTTCCGGTTTTCAGGAATTTACAGAGATGTATTTCTCTACCGTGTACCCCGCGCGAGTATTTTTGATCTCAAGGTAGATGCGGCAGTGGATGACAGCTATACAAAGGGTACGCTGACCGTGACTGTGAATGGTGTCGGTAAGGGAACCGTGACAGGAAAGCTAAAGGGCTTCGGACTGGAACTGGTACAGGAATGTGTATTGGATGGAGAAGTAACACTTTCATTCCCGGAGCAGGAGGTTGCCCTGTGGAGTGCAGAGGAACCTAATCTCTATACGCTGACACTGACTGTCACCGATGAAAATGGAACTGTGACAGAGGTGATCCCCCAGAGGATTGGCTTCCGCCGGTTTGAGATGATCGACCACATCATGTGCATCAATGGAAAACGCATTGTGTTTAAGGGCGTGAACCGCCATGAGTTTTCCAGCACAAAGGGACGCGCCATCGGTTATGAGGAAGCCCTTGCGGATGTGATCACCATGAAGCAGAACAATATCAATGCGATCCGTACCTGTCACTATCCGGACGGAGAGGCCTTGTATCATCTGTGTGATGAGTATGGTCTGTATATGATCGCGGAAACGAACCTGGAGTCACATGGTACCTGGGATGAAATCTTCCGTGGCGTAAAACCGGAATCAGAGGCAGTGCCCGGAGATAATGCGGAGTGGGAGCCGGTGCTTTTTGACCGTGTGCACGCAAACTATGAGCGGAATAAAAACCACCCTGCGGTACTCATCTGGTCCTGCGGAAATGAATCTTACGGTGGCAGCGTGATCAAGAAAATGTCCGATGAATTCCGCCGGTTGGATCCGTCAAGACTGGTTCATTATGAAGGTGTTTTCAATGATCGAAGATATAATGACACCAGTGATATGGAGTCGCAGATGTATACAAGTGCGGCAGAGGTTGAGGAATTCCTGAAAAAAGACCGCAGCAAGCCCTTTATTCTTTGCGAATATACGCATGCGATGGGAAATTCTTGTGGTGCCATGCACAAATACACGGATCTGACTGACCGTGAGCCCTTGTATCAGGGCGGTTTTATCTGGGATTACATCGACCAGTCCATCGAAAAGAAGGATCGTTACGGAAAGGTATTCCAGGCATACGGTGGCGACTTCGGAGACCGCCCGTCGGATTATAATTTCAGCGGAAACGGTATCGCATACGGCGGAGACCGTTCACCTTCCCCGAAGATGCAGGAGGTAAAATTTAACTATCAGAACATCTCCGTAGATATCAAACCCGGAAAGGTGCTCATTAAAAATAAACATCTGTTTGTCAATACGGATGCGTTTGACTGTGTGATCCGTCTGGCAAGAGACGGACATCCGGTCTGCCAAAAGACAGAAAGCTATGCGGTTGCGCCTTTAAGCGAAGAAGCATTTGAACTTCCGACGGAACTGGCATCGGATCCGGGAGAGTATACGATCACGGTATCCTTTGAACTGAAGGAAGATACAAAATGGGCGAAAAAGGGACATGAGGTTGCATTTGGACAGAGCGTATACTGGGTAGATGGCAAGGAGGAGAGCCATTCCGGTAAGATGCGTGTGATCCGGGGCAATTTTGATATCGGTGTGATCGGCGATGATTTCCGCGTGCTGTTCTCCCGCCTGGAGGGCGGTCTGGTATCTTATCAGTACGGCGGCAAAGAATACATTGAGACGATCCCGCGCCCGAACTTCTGGCGCGCGCCCATCGACAATGATATGGGATGCCTCATGCCCTTCCGTTATGCACAGTGGAAAACGGCAAGTATGTATCTGACACATAAGCATACAGATGCGATGGGTAACACCGGCTTTGATCTGGAAGAAACAGATGATTCTGTCAGCCTGACCTTCCACTATGATCTGCCGACAACACCGGCTGCCACATGTGATCTGAAGCATACGGTATTCGGAGACGGAACCGTGCGGACGACATTGACCTACGATCCGGTGGCAGAGCTTTCTGACATGCCGGAGTTCGGTGTGATGTTTAAGATCAATGCAGACTACGAAAATGTGGAGTGGTACGGCAATGGCCCTGCGGAGACTTATGCAGACCGCATGCGTGGAGCGAAGCTTGGAATTTACAAGAACAAAGTGGTTGATAACATGGCAGCGTATCTGGTTCCGCAGGAATGCGGCAATAAGACAGAGGTACGCTGGGCAAAGGTGACGGACAACCGTGGCAGAGGACTGCTTTTTAGCAGTGAACACATGAATTTCTCTGCACTTCCCTACACACCACATGAACTGGAAAATGCAGCGCATCCCTTTGAACTGCCTCCGGTACATTACACCGTGATCCGTGCATCCGGTGCACAGATGGGTGTCGGCGGCGATAACAGCTGGGGTGCACAGACGCATCCGGAATATCTTTTGGATGTAAGTAAGAAGATGGAATTTAGTTTTGATATGAAAGGAATCTGATATCAGATTCGAGAGATAAATCAATAAGGAGGAACTTTGAATTATGGATCCATTAATTTTGAATGTCATTCACAGACCGGAGATGGTGCCGGAATATTCTGCGACAGTGACAGGACAGGGCAAAGAAGAGGATATCGGAGACAAAGCACTGATCACCGAGTCTTTAGATATCTTTAAGACACAGCAGAGACTGGCACATGAAAATGGTCTGAAGGTAACGATCCAGATGACCTATGCGGCACTTTTCAACGATGAGGCGGTTGAGATCGCAAAGCATGACCATGAGGAGTATGGTGATGAGATCGCCTTATCACTCCTGGGACTTCCCTGTGAGCAGTTCCGCGAGAAATATAAGACAAAGGATTTCTGTATCTGGATGTTCTCCATGGAGGATAAAAAGGCCATCGTCGATGACGTATTCGGAAAATTTCATGAGCGATTTGGTTTTTATCCGGAGTCAACCGGCTCCTACTACATGGATGCAGATCTGACCAATTACATCAAGGCAACCTATCCCAGCGTGAAATGTGCAGTGGCTACCTGCTGGGAGGAGGGCCCTAAGGCTTATCATACCTGCAACAATTCCTGGTATACACTGTTTGATGGCGGCCCCTGGGCACCTTGGATCCCGTCTAAGCAGAACACCCATGCGCCGGCAGCAAATGAGGCTGAGGATTCCGGAATCGTAGCGATCCCTCACTTATCCCGTGACCTGATCGCATGCTATGACGGAAACGGTTCAAATTTCGGAACACATCCGCAGAATGTACTTCGCGGTATGATCTATGATACAAAGACCTGGGAGTATCCGTATCTTTACAACCTGATCGACCAGTATCACGATCTGGCTAAATATAATAACGGCTACGCATACAACATGATGTTCGTAGGACCCGGCTGGATGAACAAGATGGGACGCTGGGAGCAGCCCTATGAGCTGCTGCTGAAGTCTTATACCGACGGCTGTGCATATTACGGAAAACTGAAAAAAGAAGGTAAGCTCATCGACATGACCATGGCTGAGTTTGCAGATTTCTATCGAGAGAAGAAGGGTGTGACAAAGGAGAACCGTTACACCGAGCCGGAGTGCGCATTGTGGCGCGATATCTTATACGGATCAGACAAGCAGCTGTTCTGGTATTGCGATCCTTATATGAGAGCATGCGTCAATATGGATCAGGGCGGTGCGATCGTAGACCTTCGTCCTTATGCTGCGAAATTAGAGTGGCCGGTAGGTATCGGAACCAAGCACGTGCAGGATGCATCCTATCCGTTCCTCATTCAGGAAAAATATCGTGCCGGTTATTTCACGCACTACGCAGGAGAGGGAACCGTCCGAAGCGCAAAGCTGTGCTACAACGGTGAGGAGGTTGATCTGTGCCTCTGCCCGACACACGCACATTTTTCACAGGAGGGCAAGACACGTATCCTGACTCTTGATCCGGTAGACATCGAGTTCAACGGCCTGACTGTAAAATTACAGACAAAGGAATACTTCGAGGAAGGATCATCAAATATCAAGATTGAGCGTACGATCTTAGAGATGAGCGATCCGAATGCAGAGGTATATCTGGATGAGTACATGGTAGCATGCTACGGTACCACCGAGTATCCGGAGGATATGACCGGCATTACCTTAAAGTGTGAAGGCGCGGAAGAGAAGACGATCAATTACGAGTACAAGTGTCGTGAAGAGAAGCTTTCTGATGCAGCAGCAGTCAGCGCTGTGATCCCGGCTATCGAGACCAGGGTTTCCCTGACACAGACCGGTGGTGCAGAGGGCTACATTCAGGAGGGATATGCATTCTCACCGATGTTCAAGCTTGGATATAAGAAGAAAATCTCAGACAAGGAGGTATTTGCGACATGGCTCAACTTAGAAAAGGCAAATTAAATTACAGATGCCCTTCATGCTTTATGAGAGATCTGGATATCGATATGTTTTACAATAAGGATACGGGAATTTACAGCTGCATCCGCTGCCAGTATCGCGGTGACGAGGCAGATGTATTAAAGATGAACGAGCTGGTTCGTGTCCGCTACGGAGCGATGCACGAGCGCATTACGAAGTTCGACTTCGACTAAATAAGAGATTGAACAGTTCAGAGGATTTTGCGAATGACTCTGAACTGTTTTTATAAGGAGAATGCTAATGAAATATGTAAAAGGAATGGACCTATCCACCTTATTGGAGCTGGGGCGTCTGGGTGCCAGATACTATGATGGCGGAACGGAACGCGATCTGTTAGATATCATGAAGGACTATGACGTGGATACGATCCGTCTGCGTATCTGGAACGATCCCTGGGGAAAAAACCACGAATCCTACGGTGCAGGAGAAAATGATGTTCCCACAACACTGGAGATCGCAAAGCGTGTGAGCGAAAAAGGCTTTGGTGTGCTTTTGAATTTCCATTACAGTGACTTTTGGGCAGATCCCGGAAAACAGATCAAGCCGAAAGCATGGGAAGGAATGTCTGTGGAAGAACTCACACAGGCAGTGTATGATTTCACCTTTGAAACAATGGAGCTCTTCAAAAAAGAAGGTGTCAACATCACCATGGTACAGGTGGGCAATGAATTGTCAAACGGTCTGCTATGGCCGGAAGGAAAGATTGATGTGGCAGCCGGTATCGGGGAATATGACAACATCGCAGCCTTTGTAAGCGCCGGTATCCGTGCTGTGCGGAAGATCGATCCGGAAATACCGGTCATGCTCCATCTGGACAATGGCGGAAACAACGAGCTGTATCGTCGCTGGTTTGACAACTATGTTGCCAGAGGAGAGGACTTTGATCTCATCGGACTTTCGTACTATCCCTTCTGGCACGGCACGATGGATCAGCTGATGAACAATATGAATGATATTGCTGAGCGTTACCATAAGGATCTGATCATCGCAGAGGTGTCCATGGGATACACGATGGAGGACTACAAGGATTACGAAAAACTGTCCGACAGTGAGCGCAAGGGCTATGCGACAAAGCCTGCATTGGTAGAAAAGATCGAATTCCCCATGACAAAAGAGGGCCAGGCGGATTTTATGCGAACCCTGCTTTCACGTTTGGAGACAGTGGCAGAGCATCGGGCAAGAGGCTTTTTCTGGTGGGAGCCTGCATGGATCCCCGTACCCGGCAGTGGATGGGCAACACCGGCTTCGCTGGAATATATGCATGATCCCGGGCCTTGCGGAAATGAATGGGCCAATCAGGCGTTGTTTGATTATGAGGGAAATGTGCTGCCGACGCTTGCTGTGATCCGGGATTATAAGAAAACTGAATAAACTTTACATTTTTCATGTAATAGAGTAAACTAAAAGGCGGATTCACGGTTGTGGATCCGCCTTTTACAGAGGGATATCAAAGAGAAGCCCTGTGCGCCCCGCGGCTTCGCACGTCAGGTGCGGAGCGGGTGCACATGCTTTTCATAAAGATCATAACAAGGGAGGATACAATAGATGTTATCACAAAATATTCAGACAGCCTTAAAGGGTAATTCCGTGATCCGTGCCATGTTCAACGAGGGCAAGGAGATGGCGGCAAAGATCGGAGCAGAAAACGTATATGACTTTTCGCTGGGAAATCCTGCAACACCGGCACCTGCCAGTGTCAATCAGGCCATCAAGGACGCGGTAGATGAACTGGATTCTATGGAGCTCCATGGATATATGGCAAACGCCGGCTATCCGGATGTGCGCGCGGCAGTTGCCGAAAATTTAAATAAGCGCTTCGGCACGGACTTTGATTTTCACAATATCATTATGACCGTCGGTGCTGCCGGTGGTCTGAACATTATTTTAAAGACATTTCTTGACCCGGGTGATGAGGTGATCGCATTTGCACCGTATTTCGGTGAGTATCGCGGTTATGCGGCAAACTTTGGCGGAAAGATCGTTGAGGTTGCCCCGAACTTAGAGAATTTCCAGCCGGATCTTGTGGATTTTGAAAATAAGATCACAGAGAAAACAAAGGCTGTGATCATCAATACACCGAATAACCCAACAGGTGTGATCTATAGTGATCAGACAATGGCTATGCTTGGTGCCATTCTTACAAAGAAGGAAAAAGAATATGGACATGAGATCTATCTGATCTCTGACGAGCCTTACCGTGAGCTGGTATATGATGGAGAAGAGGTTCGTTTCCTGACGAAATTCTATCATAATACCATCGTGGGCTATTCCTTCAGTAAATCATTGTCTCTGCCGGGAGAGCGTATTGGATATGTAGTAGTTCCGAATGAAGTGACAGACGCAGATCAGGTGCTGACCGGTATCGAGATCGCAAACCGTCAGCTCGGTTTTGTGAATGCACCGTCCCTGATCCAAAAGGCAGTGGCAAAGTGTCTGGACGAGCAGACCGATGTGGCATACTATGACAAGAACCGTGAACTGTTATACAGTGAGCTGACCAGAATGGGATTTACCTGCATCAAGCCGCAGGGAGCATTCTATCTTTGGGTAAAATCACCGGTTGCAGACGAGGAAGCGTTTGTTCAGGCAGCGAAGAAGCATCACATCTTATTTGTGAAGGGTTCTGCGTTTGCATGCCCCGGCTATGTGCGTATCGCATACTGTACTTCTTACGAGAAGATTCAGAATTCCCTGCCTGCTTTCGAAAAATTAGCAGCTGATATGGGAGTTGCACGTTAATATATGCAGGTTTTGTAGAGAAAAAGTATATCTGCCAAAATGATAGATTTAGGAGAAAAACGATGAGTAACTGGGAAAATAACGTGCGAAAGGTCGTGCCCTACACACCCGGCGAGCAGCCGAATGTCCCCGGCATGATCAAGCTGAATACAAATGAAAATCCGTATCCGCCGTCACCGAAGGTGATCCAGGCGATCCGTGACTTTGATACAGATAAGCTGCGCCTGTATCCGGATCCGACGGCAGGTGTGCTTGTGAATGCGCTTGCAGAGCGCTATCAGGTAAAGCCTGAGCAGGTGTTTGTGGGTGTGGGAAGCGATGATGTTCTGGCAATGTGCTTTCTGACATTTTTTAATTCCGGCAAGCCGATCCTGTTTCCAGATATCACCTACTCATTTTATGATGTGTGGGCAGATGTGTTCCGCATTCCCTATGAGGACCAGCCGCTGGATGCGAACCTGTGCATCCGCAAGGAGGACTATTACAAGGAAAATGGCGGAGTGATCTTTCCGAATCCGAATGCGCCCACCGGTGTTTTGATGGAACTTTCCGACATCGAGGATATCATAAAGCACAATCCCGATGTGATATGTATCGTGGATGAGGCATATATTGATTTCGGAGGAGTCAGTGCGCTGCCTCTGATCGACAAATATGACAACCTGCTTGTGGTTCAGACGTTTTCAAAATCACGTTCCATGGCAGGTTCCCGCATTGGTTATGTATTTGGCAATGAGCGCCTGATCAAATATCTGAATGATGTGAAATATTCCTTCAATTCCTATACGATGGATCAGCTGACACTCGTGACCGGTGCGGCATCGCTGGCGGATGAAGACTATTTTAAAGAGACACTGGATCGGATCATCACGACCCGTGAGCGCGTCAAAAAAGAGTTGTCAGAGCTTGGCTTTACCATGCCGGATTCAAAGAGTAATTTTCTCTTCATCAGTCATCCCCGGGTGCCTGCAAAGGAGCTGTTTTTGGCACTTCGTGAGAAGAACATCTATGTGCGCTATTTCGATAAGCCGCGCATTGACAATATGCTGCGTGTGACGATCGGAACGGATGAAGAGATGGATCAGTTCATTGCATTTTTAAAGGAGTATTTATGCTAAAAAAGTATTTATGGATCGCGTTTGTATCCATGGTTCCACTGATCGAGCTTCGTGGTGCCATTCCTATCTCACAGGGCCTGGGTATGCCGATCATACCCAGTTATATCGTGTGCATCATAGCCAATATGCTTCCGGTGCCTATCATCTATCTGTTTGCAAGAAAGGTATTGGAATGGGGCGCTGATAAGCCGGTGATCGGTGGATTTCTCAGCTGGTGTCTCACAAAGGGGGAGCACGGTGGACAAAAGCTTCAGGCGAAAGCCGGCAGAGGGTTGTTTTTGGCCCTGTTGCTCTTTGTGGGCATTCCCCTTCCGGGAACCGGTGCATGGACCGGGACACTGGCAGCAAGTATTCTGGATATGGACTTTAAGTCCAGTGTGCTGGCGGTGATGCTTGGCGTATTGCTTGCAGGAGTCATTATGATGGCTGTTAGTTTTGGTGTGTTTGGTCTTATATTCTAATTGGTATGTCGTAACTGTGAGGGGGACTGAACGGTTACGACATTTCTATAAAATATCGGGATAAATTCTAAAGTCACAGGGTTTTCTGGTGTGCTTTTTTCCTTATAATTTCAATTATAGAAAATCAAAAAGGGAGCAGGTTTTCTGCTCCCGATTTTGTTAAAGGAGTGTTTATGGAGTTATTTGGAGAAGGCAAAGCAGCATGCTTTGCAGTGGAACAGGATTGTGAAACGGGTATTTTTGAGATCGCGCAGAAGATAGCCGGGGATATGGAACTGGTTTCCGGAAGCAGACCTGACATCGTGCGTTGTTTTGATAGATTGGAGCTGCGTGCATCAGAAGGGCTGGTACTGTTTGCCACTGTCGGAAAGAGTTCGGTTCTGGAACAGCTGGAGCGGCAGGGTGTTATCGATCTGTCCGGTGTCAGAGGGAAAAACGAGGTTTTTGCATACTTTTTTCTGGAAAACTCAGAAAAAGCAGATAATCTGAATGGGGAGGAGCGTGCAGATGTATTTACGGATACGGATCTGTCAGGGATCTGCAGTCAGCTCCTGCTCATCTGCGGAAGCGATAAGCGGGGAACCATCTATGGTATGTTTCATCTGTCGGAACTGATGGGTGTCAGCCCTCTCGTCTATTGGGGAGACGCAGATCCGGTACATAAGAGCAGGATGTCTGTCGGGAAAGAGATCGAGCTGGTGTCAAAGGAACCGTCAGTCAGATATAGGGGATTCTTTATCAATGATGAATGGCCCTGTTTTGGAAACTGGACAACATCTCATTTTGGCGGGTTTACGGCAGAGATGTATGATCATGTGTTTGAACTTCTGCTCCGTCTGAAGGGCAATTATCTGTGGCCGGCCATGTGGAGTTCTTCCTTTGCACTTGACGGACCTGGAGAGGAGAGCGCAAGGCTGGCAGATCTGTACGGGGTCATCATCGGAAACTCACATCACGAGCCGTGCCTGCGCGCCGGCGAAGAGTGGGATGTATACCGGGGTGAACAGTCACCTTACGGGAACGCATGGAATTATGCGACAAATAAGGAAGGGTTGCTTCGGTATTGGGAGGATGGACTGAAGCGGAGCGGTCAGTACGAATCGATCATAACCGTCGGAATGCGCGGGGAGCGGGACAGTGTGATGGAGGGCGCGGATTCGCTTGCAGACAATATAGAGATCCTCAAGGACATTATTACAAACCAGAAAAACATGATTGCCCGATATGGAAGGAAAAACGGGGTGGTTCAGCCGATGCTCCTGGCAATTTACAAGGAAGTGGAGAAATATTATTATGGAGATGAGCGGACACCGGGACTGCGGGAATGGGAGGGTCTGGAAGATGTCATACTCATGTTCTGTGAAGATAACTTCGGACATATGAGATATCTCCCGCCGATAGAAGAATCTCATCCGGCAGGATACGGAATGTACTTCCATCTGGACTATCACGGGGATCCGATCTCCTATGAGTGGATCAACAGCACGCCCTTGACAGCCATCTGGGAGCAGATGACGATTGCATACGAGCAGGGGGTTCGACAGGTGTGGATGGTCAATGTGGGAGACCTGAAAGGAAATGAGTTTCCATTGTCATATTTTATGGCACTCGCTTATGATTATGAGAAGTGGAGCGTGCCAAATCGGACTGAATGTTTTACAGAGCAGTGGCTGCGTCAGCAGTTTGGCAGTCAGTTGTGCGAAGGGCAGATCCGCAGGCTGGCAGAGGCTCTGACGGAGGGAATCCTGCTCATCGGAAAGCGCAGACCGGAGGCATTGGGGGCACATACATATGGCGCAGGGGATGAAGCATGGCGGATGCTGCAGCGGCTGGAGGATCTGGAGCGCAGGCTGACCGGACTGGAAACGGAGATTCCGCAGACGGCAAAACCGGCGTTTTACAGCATGATCGCAGATCAGCTGCGGATGGGATTTAATCTGATCCGGATGCAGATCTATGCCGGGCTGAATGAACATTATGCAAGGCAGGGTAAAGTGATCGCAAACCGGTATGCAGACGGTGTCAGAACGTGTATCCGTCTGGACCGGGAATTGATCCAACAGGCCGGTACAAGAAGGGACGGCAAATGGTCGGGAATGTGGGATACGAGCCATGTCGGTTTCAAGAAGTGGAACGAGGACGGCTGCCGCTATCCGTTGACCTGTCAGGTGGAGCCTTTTGTGCGACCGCGCATGATCGTATCGCGCAGGGGTGAGACAGGCATTTATCAGAAGAATTACGGAACACCGGATTGTCTGGAAATCCGTGATCTGCTGTGGAAGGAAGACGGAGAGGTCGTGATCGAGATTGCCAATGATGGAGTTGGCTGCTTCTCTTTTGAGGTGGAGGCGCAGGAGAGTGACTGGTTCACGTGGGAGGTGACGAACCGGACGGTGACGGATCAGGAATATCTGTATTTGCGCAGAAAAGCGAGGATTTCTTCTGAACCCGGAGATGGAAAGCTCCTTCTTTACAGCGGTGATACGGTAGTGAAGATCCATGTGCGCGGAGTGAGGGAAAGACAAAAGATCACGGTCATGGCAAAGGATTTTGTACGGGCGGGTGAACACATTCTCACACTGTCGGATTTTGGAAAAGAGGAGAGTGCCGTCAAGGCATATCCCTTTGTCGCGCGTTTTTCAGAGGAGGAGCGTGTGACTGTTTTCTATCGCGTGGAGGACTGCGAGGACAGTGACTACCGGATGACGCTTTTTCTTGCACCGTCAAATCCGATCCATCCCGATGTCCCGCTGGAGATTCTGGTGCGCAATCGAACGGCAACAGAGGAATGGACAAGACTTGCTATTCTGCCGGGGGATTACCGCGCGGGAGAGGCGAAGGATACGGTATGGGCGGAGGGCGTGATCACCCAACAGCACAGAGTATCGGCTCAGGTTCATATGAAGCAGGGTGTGAATGAACTGGAGATCTGTTTCATGGATGGGATCTCTGTTCTTGAGAAGCTGGAGCTGGAAACATCGAATGTGACGGCTGACGGAACTGTCTGATCTGAATTAAAATATTTATAGGGTATTTATCTAAAGTTTATCCGCTTTTAGGGGCGGTAGGGTTTTGTTATAATGATAATCACATTTTAAGGGAGAAGAACTATGAGTATTGAGACAAAAACATTTGCAAAGAAATTAGTAAGTCAGATGACACTGGATGAGAAGATGAGTCAGATGCTGTATGATTCACCTGCTATTGAGCGTTTGGGAATCCCCGAATACAACTGGTGGAATGAGGCGCTTCACGGTGTGGCAAGAGCCGGCGATGCTACCGTTTATCCGCAGGCAATCGGACTGGCAGCAACATTTGATGAGCAGCTGGTTGGAGAGATTGCGGATACGGTATCTACCGAGGGTCGGGCGAAGTTCAACCAGTTTTCAAAAAAAGGTGACAGAGGCATCTATAAGGGTTTGACTTTCTGGGCACCGAATGTGAATATCTTCCGCGATCCGCGCTGGGGGCGCGGACATGAGACCTTTGGCGAGGATCCGTATCTGACCGGATCGCTCGGAACAGCCTATATCAAGGGGCTTCAGGGCGATGACCCGGAGCATTTGAAGGCAGCGGCCTGTGCGAAGCATTTTGCGGTGCACAGCGGACCGGAGGCGGATCGCCATTCTTTTGATGCAAAGGCAAGTGTGCAGGATATGTATGATACTTACCTGTATGCATTTAAGCGCTGTGTGGCAGATGCCGGTGTGGAAGCAGTCATGGGTGCCTACAATCGGGTGAACGGTGAACCGGCGTGCGGAAGTAAGACTCTGTTGCAGGATATTCTGCGAGAGGAGTGGGGATTTGAGGGGCATGTTGTGTCTGACTGCTGGGCGATCCTCGATTTCCATGAGCATCATATGGTGACAAAAAACGTGCAGGAATCTGCGGCGATGGCGGTCAATAACGGTTGTGATCTCAACTGTGGAACTGCATTCCTGCATTTAAAGGAAGCCTACGAGGAAGGGCTGATCAGTGAGGAGAAGATCACGGCTGCTGTGGAGCGGCTGATGGAGGTGCGCATCCGTCTCGGAATGATGGAGGAGTACCCGTCGCCGTATGCGGACATTCCCTATGAAAAGGTAGAGTGCAGGGAGCATGTGGAGTTGTCTGTAGAAGCTGCGCGCAGAAGTATGGTTCTCTTGAAAAACGATGGAATACTTCCGTTAAAAAAAGACGAGATCCGTTCTATTGCGGTCATCGGACCAAATGCCAATTCCAGAGATGCACTGGTAGGAAATTATGTGGGTACATCCTCACAATACATTACACCGCTGGAGGGCATTCAGCAGTATGTGGGTGATTCCGTTCGCGTTTATTATGCAGAAGGATGTCATCTGTACAAGGACAAAGTTGAGTTTCTTGCAAGAGAAAAGGATCGTTTTGCGGAGGCAGTGATCGCAGCGGAGCAGGCGGACGTCGTTGTCATGTGTCTGGGACTGGATGCGACGATCGAGGGTGAGGAAGGTGATGCAGGAAATGAGTACGCCAGCGGCGACAAGCTGGATCTGAGACTGCCTGGCTTGCAGCAGGATCTTTTGGAAGCTGTGACGGCAGTCGGAAAACCGGTTGTTTTAGTGCTTTCCGCAGGAAGTGCGATGGATCTGTCCTGGGCACAGGAGCATGTAAGTGCCATCATCGATACCTGGTATCCGGGTGCAAGAGGAGGAAAGGCAGTAGCAGAGGCGCTATTTGGTGATTTTTCACCGAATGGTAAATTGCCGGTAACATTCTATGCAAGTACCGATGATCTGCCTGGCTTCAAGGATTACAGCATGGAAAATCGTACGTACCGATACTTTAAAGGAACTCCGTTGTATCCCTTTGGATATGGATTGTCGTATGGCAAGCTGTTGTACAAGAATGCTGCGATCAGCCAAACAAAAGGACAGATCGGTGATACATTTAGCGTCATCGTAGATGTGGAAAACCAGGGAATCTATGAGGTGCACGAGGCAGCGCAGCTGTATGTAAAGGATATAGAGGCAAGTACCCGGACACCAAACTGGCAGCTGCGCGGCATTCGAAACGTAGATCTTAAGCCGGGTGAGACCAAGCAGGTGACCTTTGAGCTGGGTGCAAGAGATTTTGCGCTGATCACTGAGGATGGAAAATGCGTCGTAGAACCAGGGGCATTTCAAATCGCAGTGGGCGGACAACAGCCGGATGCACGAAGTGCAGAATTGACAGGAAAATCAGTAGATGTATTTGAGCTTATGCTGGACGGAGACGTTATGGAAGTAGCGTACTAAAGGATAGAAAATCAAAATGAAATGCCATTTTGTAAATCAGGAATGGAATGGAAAATATTTTGAGAATGAGGTGTAAGAATGGGAGCTTTTCATCCGGACAGTGAGTTTATGCAAGCGCTTAGCCGAGTGGCAGATTATGTAATCTTAAATGTATTATGTGTTTTATTCTCGCTGCCAGTAATTACGGCAGGGGCGGCAATGACTGCAAAATATTACGTGTCCATGAAGATTGTCAGAGGAGAAGAACCGGCAGTCTGGCAGGCGTTCTGGAAATCTTTCCGGGAAAATTTTAAGCAGGCGACAGGAATCTGGATCCCTGCGCTGGCAATACTTCTTGTTTTGGCATGGGACTGGTATGCAGTGGTGAATGGCAGCAGCCAAAGTATGCCTTCGGCAGGAAAGATTCTTTTATTGATCATGACGCTGCTGGTGAGCATGGTCACTTATGCAGTGTTCCCTTTTCTTGCGCGGTTTCAGATGACGACGGTAGAGGCGTTGAAGGGTGCGATGGTATTTTGCTTTTTACATCTGCCGAAGATGCTTTTGATCCTGTTAGTGATCGCACTGCCGTATGTGCTGGCGATGTGGTACATCGAGTGGGCGCTGGGACTGTGGTTTTTTATCACGACGGTTGCACTCTATTATATCAGCAGAATGTTTGTAAAAGAATTTAAAAAGATTGAACAGGAGGAGCAGCTGTTATGAATCAGTTATTGTCCTCTCCCACGACACGCACCTCGCTGCGGGGCGTGGAACCAATATGTAAAGGAGCCAATGCTTCCCTGCCATGCCGTCAGGCATCTTCAAATGCAGGGAAGCCAAGTTACTGGAACGAGGCACGAGTGAACAGTAACTTGAATGGACCGGCAGCACCGAAGGATCCGGAGAAAAAACGTCCTTATTTTTATATTATGAGGGACAAGGAGATCTTTGGTGCCAGACAGGAGGACGGCAGAGGGATTCAGTATTTATATCAGGATTCCGGAAGACTCATCAACAGTGCACAGATCGTTGGAAATATTGAAGATAAGGAAATGCTTGAGAAATTGGAGACCGTTGAAGGCTTCCGCGAGGTCGTACACAGCATTGGCGTATCGGTTGAGACCGAGGATCCGAAGGAGCAGGTGGAGTTCATTTTTCAGATGTACGGAAAAAATGACCTTTATGGAGGCGGAACAAATCTGACAGCAGCTTTTCCCGGAGACGGAGCCGAAAAGCGGATTTATCTTTCGGATGCCGACTGGCAGGAGGATGACCATGTTCCCGGGCAGATCAAGATTCTGATGGAGACGCCGGAAAAGCTTGCAAAAGCAAGTGTCCGACTGTATTTGAATGACGGTTATACCGCTCCGGAGGTATCAGAGGAACAGCAGGTAGATGTGAATGGGATACCGTATCAGAAAATGATCAAAAGATCGCTCATTCAGACCGGAAATACATATCGTATTTATCGTGCGATCCGGCGGGCGCGACTGGGAGAGGATGTGACGCTTGCTTACATTGGCGGATCCATCACGCAGGGCGCGGGAGCAACGCCGATCAATACGGAGTGTTATGCGTACAAGTCTTTTGAGCGTTTCCGGGATCTTGTCGGAAAGAAAGATAATATTCATTTTGTGAAAGCCGGTGTCGGTGGCACGCCGTCAGAGCTGGGGATGATCCGGTTTGACCGGGATGTGTTGCGCGACAATGTGCAGCCGGACATCGTCGTTGTGGAGTTTGCCGTTAACGATGAGGGAGACGAGACGAAGGGTGACTGCTATGAGAGTCTGGTGCGCAAAATTTTGAAACTGCCGAATCATCCTGCGGTGATTCTGTTATTTTCTGTATTTGCGGATGACGGCAATCTGCAGGATCGGCTCATTCCAGTGGGATTGCGTTATGATCTGCCAATGGTGAGCGTGAAAAACGCTGTCGTACCGGAGTTTTATGACAAGAAGAAACGGATACTGACGAAAAGCCAGTACTTTTATGACATGTTCCATCCCAGCAACCTTGGTCATACGATCATGGCGGACTGCCTTGCGAATTTGTTCAGAAAGACTCTGAAAGCGGTGGAGGAGAAAGGCTCCTTCGACAGCGATTACAGACCGGAACTGTTTGACGGTGCGCCTGCGATCGGCTGCACGTTTGATGATGTGCGTCTGCTGGATAGAAAAGACGGCTTTGAAAAGGCTGTGATTGATTGCGGCGGATTTACGCACACTGATACCGTGCTCCAGAGTGTGGAGATGGATCTTGATCTGGAACAGACACCTGAATTTCCATACAACTGGATGTATGACGGGGCAGTGTCAAAAGAGAAAACCTACTTTGAGATGAAGATCACCTGCAAGGCACTGGTGATGGTATTTAAGGATTCCGGAGAGGTAGACGCAGCGAAGGCCGAGGTGTATGTGGACGGAAAATGGGTGCGGACGGCAGATCCCTATGTGAACGGATGGCTGCATACAAACCCGCTATTGATCCTTTCAGAAACTGAGACACGGGAGCATACGGTGCGCATTGAGATTGCTGAAGGCGACAAGGACAAAAAATGCACGATTCTGGGATTCGGATATGTGGAGTAAGGAGTGGAAGACTGATGGTGAATGATGATATGCCTATGAAGTACAATGCTTCGTTTTTGTCCGGGGCATCGGCTCAGTGGCGGGAGATCCGTTATTTTTCAAGTGTGACCAGAACTTATCGGCGGGCAAATGTGATCCTTCCGTGTGGATATACCACTAAAAAATACTATCCGGTGTTGTATCTTTTACATGGAATCGGCGGCGACGAGAACGAATGGAAAGCGGCGAATCCCGAAGTCATCAGTGCGAATCTGGTACAGGAGAAGAAAGCATCGGAGATGATCATTGTACTCGTGAACGCCCGCGCCGGAAAGGATGCCCATGTGCCGGAAAATCTGTTTTCCATTGAGCACTTCCGTGCTTTTGACGCGTTCCGGGAGGATCTGACGGAATGTCTCATGCCATATATGGAAGCGCATTTTCCAATCTTGAAAGGGCGTGAATATACCGCCATTGCCGGACTGTCCATGGGTGGTAGGGAATCGCTGTATATAGGACTGACGAAGACGGATCTGTTTGGATATATCGGAGCTTTCAGCCCGGCATATGGTCTGATACCGTATACGAATCATGGTATCACAGAGAACGGTTTGTTGGGGGAAGCGGGACTTCGGCTTTCAAGAGAGCATGAACAGGACACGCTTGTCATGATCGTGCACGGGACAGCAGATACTGTTGTATGGGATCAGCCCATTCACTATCATGAGATATTGGAGCGAAACGGGACTGATCATATGTTTTATCTCACAGAAGGTGGACATGATTTTACAGTCTGGAGCAATGCATTATATGTTTTTTTGCAGAATATTTTTAAGGAATAGCTCGGAAAAAGGAGAAGAAACTTGCGACAAAAAAAGATCAATCCGATCACAAGGCTGGATTATCCGGATCCTGATGTGATCCGGGTCAATGAAATCTATTATATGGTCACCACAACCATGCATTTTATGCCCGGTTGTGAGATCCTGCGTTCCTACGATCTGGTTCACTGGGAGCATGTCACGTTTGTGTATGATACTTTGGATAGCACGGCTGGACAGACGTTGACAGGTGATCAGAATATATACGGAAAAGGGATGTGGGCAGCTTCCCTGCGGTTTTACAGAGGAAGATATTATATCTGTTTCGCTGCAAATGATACGGGAAAAACCTATCTTTATACTTCGGAAAGAATTGAAGGTCCATGGAAAAAGGGGTATATAGAGGGATTTTATCATGATGCTTCTCTGTTGTTTGATGAGGAGAACGTGTATATTGCATATGGAAATAAAGAGATTTATATCACACAGTTGAAGCCGGATCTGAGTGGCCCGTTAGAAGGAGGCCTCCATCGTCTGGCAGTTAGTGACACGGGACATCCCGGCTTGGGGTATGAAGGAACACACTTTTATAAAATAAACGGAATGTATTATCTGTTTTTTATCCATTCTCTGCGAGACAGATGGATGCGGGTACAGGCATGCTTTATGGCGGATTCTCTGGAAGGTGAATTTACAGGTGGAGATGTGCTGGTGGATGATCGTGGATATTGTGGACAGGGTGTGGCTCAGGGCGGTATCGTGGATACACCGGATGGAGCGTGGTACGCTATGCTTTTTCAGGATCACGGAGCTGTAGGAAGGATTCCAGTGCTGGTTCCGATCACATGGCATGGGGCTTATCCGGAGTTTGGTGAAAAAGGCAGGATCCCATCGGAATTTTGTGTTCCGGAAGGTAAGACAGAGTACCGATACGAGCCGTTAGTACAGAGCGATGACTTTCGAAAAGAGAAAGGTTTGTCTTCCGCAAAAGAAAAGGAGCGATATGGCTGCTTTGGCTTCAAGAGTGTATGGCAGTTCAATCATGAGCCGGAGCTTTCACTTATTACAGTAGATGATGATAAGGGAATACTGTGGATGAAAACAGGCAGCGTGTGCAAACATCTGACACAGGCGAAAAATACGCTGACGCAGCGGATGAGTTTTCCGGGATGTTCGGGTGAGGTGACGATAGATGCAAGTGCGTTGGAGGAAGGTGATCATGCAGGCATCTGTACCCTGCAGGGATGCTATGGAATGGCAGCGGTGACCAAAAGAAACGGACATTTGTGTATTGTGATGAAAAGCAAGCTCTCTGACCAGACGTCTGTACAGGAAGTAGCCGACGCTGGGGATGAGACAGAGTGGGAAATGGCTATGATCGATCAAAGCGTGGTAAAACTGCGGATCGAGGTAGATTTTTCGGAAATGAAGGATGAGGCAAAATTCTTTTATTATAAAGACGATTCTTGGAAACAAATCGGTATTACGCAAAAGCTGTTTTTCAGATTGGATCATTTCACCGGCTGCCGTTTCGGACTCTTTTTGTATGCTACGCAGAAAACAGGAGGAAGAGCAGGTTTTCAGAACTTTCTATATAAAACAGGACAGGGAATAAAAGTGATAAAGGAGTAGATTATGGCAACAGCAAAAAACCCGATTTTAAACGGATTTTATCCGGATCCGTCCATCTGCAGAGTGGGGGATGATTTTTATCTGGCAACGTCCAGCTTTGTGTACGCTCCCGGCGTACCGATCTTTCACAGCAGGGATCTGGCTCACTGGGAGCAGATCGGAAACATTTTGGACCGGGAAACACAGCTTCCTGTGGATGGTGCGGAGATTTCCGATGGTATTTATGCACCGACAATTCGTTACCACGAGGGCACTTATTATATGATCACAACGAATGTCAGCTACGGCGGCAATTTTATTGTGTCAGCAGAAAAACCGGAAGGACCGTGGTCAGAGCCGTATTATCTTGGTGATGACGCGCCGGGCATCGATCCAAGCCTGTTCTTTGATGATGACGGGCGCTGTTATTATGTGGGTACAAGACCGAATCCGGAGGGTGTCCGCTATAACGGAGACTGGGAGATCTGGGTGCAGGAACTGGATCTGGAGCAGATGAAGCTTGTAGGAGAGAGCATGGCGATCTGGAAGGGCGCGGTCAAGGATGTCATTTGGCCGGAAGGACCGCATCTTTATAAAAAGGACGGATATTATTATCTTCTGCATGCAGAAGGCGGTACAGGACCGGAGCACAGTATTTCCGTAGCGCGCAGTAAAAAGCTGTTCCAGTGGTTTGAGGGATGTCCGAGAAACCCGATTTTTTCCCATCGAAATCTCGGCAGGAATTATCCCATTATCTATGCCGGACATGGAGATCTGGTAGACGATGTGAATGGTAACTGGTATGTGGTCATGCTGGCAACCAGACCCTGCAGACAGCATGGCAGTATGGGACGCGAGACATTTCTTGCGAGGGTCATCTGGGAAGATGGCTGGCCGGTGATCAGTCCGGGTGTCGGAAGATTGGAGGATACGCTGGAAATACCGCTTCCGGAGTATCGTTTTGACCGGGAAATCGGAGGAATGGATCATTTTGAATTTTACGACGAAGTGCTCGACGATCGTTTTCTCGGTATTATGAAGCGGGATGACGGGATTTATTCACTGAAAGCTCGGGAAGGCTTTCTGCGGTTATATACGAGAAAAGAAATGATCGGCAAAAAGGAGCACGCATCTTATCTGGGCCTTCGCCAGAAATCCTATCGTTTTGCAGTGAGCAGCGGCGTGGAATTTACACCGCAAACAGAAAATGAGACTGCAGGTATCGTATTATATCAGAATCATGCGAACCATCTGCGTATGGAGATCGTAAAGGGTGAAAACGGGCGTGCAGTGCGTCTGACAGCTTGCATCAAAGATACGGATCAGATCCTCGCAGAGCAGAAGCTGGAGATGGATGGTCTTGTAGAATTAGAGCTTGTAGCAAACGATCAGACTGCAAACGTGTATGTGAAAGAAAAAGGCGTGCGGATAAAGCTTGCAGAGCAAGTGGATCTTTTACCTTACACCACAGAGGAAGCAGGTGGATTTGTGGGTTGTACGATTGGGATGTACACGTCATCAAATGGGAAAGAGAGTGAGAATTATGCAGATTTTGCATGGTTTCACTATGATAATCAGTAAGATGTGAGCAGCCGGGAGCAAAGGAAAACAGCTTCCGGCTCTTTTTTGTATACCTATACAATAAAACCACCTGCTCTGCGGGTGGTTCCCCATCCGGCTTTAGCCCTAGATAATAAAACCTCCAATGCTATAATAAGTGTGGGTCCTAAACCGCACTACATATAACAAAGGAGGTATCCAAGA
>JAQYOU010000009.1 GCA_028727105.1 bacterium | reverse complement strand
GGAACGTTTCAAAGACAACGGCTTCCCGGACATGGTCAGGAAACAGTGACTGCTCTGTGCCACCGCGCGCAGCTCACCGGTCTCTTTATCTGTCATCGAATAAACAACCTTCAGCTTGACACCATTGTAGTTCTCTACCTTTGCCTCGATCACTACCGTCTCACCAAACCGCACCATGCTCTTATATTCACAGCTTACGGAGATGACCGGACTGATGATCTCCAGTTCCTCCATCTTATCATAACCAAAGCCCATCTGCTCCATCATGTCCATCCGCGCTTCTTCCATCCAGCGGATGTAATTGGAATGATGCACGATACGCATCTGATCCGTTTCATAATACTTTACATGATGCTCATACGGCTTTAATTTGAGTTTTTCCGGTTTGTAAACATCAACTCTTGTGTCCATTCTGAAAACCTTCTTTCTAACATACACATTATAAAATGAATGAATCCTGCATAGCACAACATAGCTATACAGAATTCATTATGACATACCATATATGGAATTTCAACCACCGACTTTCAATTTTATCACTGTCGTCATGAAATCTTTACATTTCTTCCATATATTCAAAATAGTCTTCCTCACCGGCAAAGAGCATGTAGCTTCCGTCCACGTATCCCATGTATCCGCCATCAACAAAATATCCTTTCATATCAAATATCCTCCTTCTGCAAAAGTAAGTTTGCCCCGCTTTGATGACTTCATTCTACGCTCTTACGTGTCCAATAAAACGACCAGAAAATTTCATGATTTTTTTTGCTTAAAACACTTGACATGATCGCCTGAAATATGATAATTCTAATATACAGTCACTGACGGATTCGTGAATTGACACGGTGTGACTGCGTAATATTTTTTGCCGACCGTCTGGGCAGCTTTTCAAAGATGAAGTTTTGAAAGGTTGCCCTTTTTTATATTAACAAACGAAAGGAAGGTATTTACTTATGAAAACAGATATTGAGATCGCACAGGAAGCCGAAATGCTCCATATCAAGGAGGTTGCAAAGCCCTATGGTATTTCGGAGGATGACTTGGAATTATATGGAAAGTACAAAGCAAAGCTTTCAGACGAACTGATCAATGAGATCCAGGATCGTCCGGACGGAAAGCTCGTGCTGGTAACTGCCATCAACCCCACTCCCGCAGGCGAAGGAAAAACGACAACAAGCGTTGGTCTTGGCGAGGCATTCGGCTATATGGGTAAAAAAGCACTGCTTGCTCTGCGTGAGCCCTCTTTGGGACCGTGCTTTGGCATTAAAGGCGGAGCTGCCGGCGGCGGATATGCACAGGTCGTTCCCATGGAAGATCTGAATCTGCACTTTACCGGTGATTTCCATGCGATCACTTCTGCAAACAATCTGCTTGCTGCCCTGCTGGACAACCACATTCATCAGGGAAATGAATTAAATATCGATACACGCCAGATCGTTTGGAAGCGCTGTCTGGATATGAACGACCGCGCGCTGAGAAACATTGTTGTTGGTCTCGGAGCAAAGGCAGACGGCTTTGTCCGTGAGGATCACTTTGTCATCACAGTGGCTACCGAGATCATGGCGATCCTTTGTCTCGCAAAGGATATGGAAGATTTAAAGGCTCGTCTTGCAAAGATCATCGTTGCCTATGACTATGACGGCAATCCGGTCACCGCCGGACAGTTAAAGGCAGTTGGCGCAATGGCTGCTTTGTTAAAGGATGCCATGAAGCCGAACCTGATCCAGACACTGACCCATACCGGTGCCATCGTACACGGCGGACCCTTCGCAAACATTGCTCACGGCTGCAACAGTGTTCGCGCAACCAAAACTGCTTTAAAGCTGGCAGACATTGTTGTCACAGAGGCAGGCTTTGGCGCAGACCTGGGTGCAGAGAAATTCTTTGATATCAAGTGCCGCATGGCAGGCTTAAAGCCCGATGCTGTTGTTCTGGTGGCTACCGTACGTGCTCTGAAATATAACGGCGGCGTTGCAAAGGCTGACCTCGCAACCGAAAACCTGGATGCGCTTGCAAAGGGTATCTGCAATCTGGAGAAGCACATTGAAAACCTGCAGAAATACAATGTTCCGATCGTTGTGACACTGAATTCCTTCGTTACCGATACAGAGGCAGAATATGAATTTATCAAGAATTTCTGCGAGGAGCGTGGCTGTGAATTCGCGCTTTCAGAGGTTTGGGAGAAGGGTGCCGAAGGCGGCGTTGCTCTTGCAGAAAAGGTATTAAAGACACTGGAAGAAAAGGAATCTAACTTTGCACCGCTCTATCCTGATGAAATGCCCCTTGAGGACAAGATCGCTACCATTGCAAAGGAGATCTATGGTGCCGATGGCGTGACCTATACACCGGCCGCTGCCCGCACTTTAAAGAAACTGACCGATCTTGGTTTTGGCAATCTTCCTGTCTGCATCGCAAAGACGCAGTACTCTCTGTCTGATGACCAGACCAAGCTCGGCCGCCCCACCGGCTTCAATATCAACGTACGCGATGTCTATGTAAATGCAGGCGCCGGTTTCGTTGTAGTCATCACCGGTGCCATCATGACCATGCCCGGCCTTGGCAAGACTCCTGCGGCATATGGTATTGATGTAACCCCGGAAGGAAAGATCACGGGATTATTCTAATATCATTTTATAAAGAGAAGCCATGCATGTCCGCTCCGCACCTTGCGTGCAAAGTCGCGAACATTGCATGGCTTTTTTGTTTTCATTCTATAAATTTGAAACTATTTACGCCTTCAGATCATAGATTCCCTTGAGATAATCATATTGGCTATAACTGCCGCTATTGCTGTAGGCAGTGCTGTAGATCTGCAACGTGTCCACTGTTGTCGCGGTCTTCTGCACGATCGCATCCATTTTCTCTGTCAGCTTCTGTGAAAAATCACCATCCGGTCCAAAGACCTGTGCCAATGCATCTATCTCTGCCCCGGCAAGCATCTCCGCATCCAGTGCCAGCGTACCGTCCTCTTTTCCGGTAATGCCAAAGGCAGATAACTCCTTGTCATAGTCCTTCATGAGCTGATTCAGCTCGTTCAGAAAATTCTTGTTTGTTCCTCCGCCGGCTTCCATCAGATTTGAGATCATGGTGTTGTAGGAATTCAAAAGACCGGCGATATCCTGTACTGCCTCTGTCTGATATTCTTCTCTTTTCTGCTCGTCCTCCGTATCCGCAGCCTTCACGAACACGCTCTTTTTTGCGTCGTTGAGCTTGTGCAGCAGCTCGTTTGTCTGATCTGCGGCAGACAGCGCTTTTTTATAATAATCCTTGTTTTCCGCCTTTCGCGCCAGCTTTGCCATCACCGGATTGTTTGCCGACATATTAGAAGACAACAGATTTTCGATGGAATTGCTGTCCTTATTTTTATCACGGCTGTTTGTTGTATTGTCATAAAGCGCGCTCACCAGATCCGCACTGTTCATTCCGGTTACTTTCATGAAAAACCTCCTTTATTGGTTCCTTATATTACTGTATCACTCATGACATTTGAATCACGATCCCGTGAAAACAACATCTTTTATATGAAATAATATCGGCTATTTTTCAGAAAGCATAATAGTCTGGTTTTGCGAATATCTGTCCTAGATCTTTCCCATTCTGCCATGCGCAGGATAGCAGATCAGTTTTCTTTCTTCGGCTTGGGGTTCACCGCAGTCGGGTCTTTCTTTTTCAGATCCTCGTAATCATCCTCACTGATATAAGAGTAAGCGTTGGAGATCCGCGCATTTTCAGCCGTCAGATACACCTTTTCCCTATAGTATGCAATGACCGGCGTACCAACGGAAAGCACCTCGTAAAGCTTTTCTGCCACCTTCGGCGGCACATTGATACAGCCGTGGGAACCGGCGGTCAGGTAGATCTGGTCTCCAAATTTATTTCTCCAGGATGCATCGTGGATCCCGACATTATAGGCAAAGGGCATGAAATACTTGACCGGTGATGAATAGCCTTCACCTACCAGTGTTGCATCCCGCTGCTTATATACGATCTTGAACAGTCCGTCCGGAGAACCGTTCCAACGGCTCAGGTTTCCGGTTACGATATCCGTATCAACGATCAGTTCGCCGTCTTCATAATACCACAGATGCTGGTTTGTATAATCGATCTCCACATAGGTGGATCCAATGTCATACGCGCCATACTCCTTAGCAGTCTGATTATACACCGGCTCCCTCTCGATATGTCCGCCCTGAGCCAGATCCTCATAGATCTGTGCTTTTTCTTTCTCCTTATCGATGACCCAGCCGTAATCACCGCCGCCGATCTTCACTTTGTCACCAAGCGATGTCTTGAACTCCCGCACATCGCCGTATGTGTTGTACTTAGACGCCATCTGCTGGACAAAGTTTGTGATCTTTTCATCATCTACACTTACCTGATAATCCTCATCTACATTCAGCCATTCCTGGATCATCTCGTTTGTAAGCGCAAAAGGCTCCTCATCTCCAAACGTGTATGTAATACTTGTGCCGTAATATGTCTCGATCGTATCCATGCACGCATTCAACTGGGGATCATCAGAAGTGATCTTCGGATCCTTATAATAGTCAAACAGTTCCACGGATGTGTCACCATTTTCCACTGCCTGTGTGACCAGCTGCAGCACCTCAACAAAATCAAGCGTCGTTCCCATCACCTCCGGAACAAGCTGATAGCTGTCATCCACCCACGCGATCTTAGCATCCTCCGGCGCGATCATCTGGTCCGTCTGCATACATGCAAGGCCCGCAAGCTCTGTTTCCAGCCGCTGTTTGTCAAAGGTTGTGGACAGATCGATCTCCTGTTCCTTGGACTGCTTCACCTGCTTCATCCAGTCATACACATCCTGCTCTCCCAGGATCTGACCGATCTCACCATTGGGCACATACGCATACCCGATGGAAGGACCTTCGATGTAATACTTCTGATCATCCCTTGCATAGATCGTGAGCAGATAATCCGCCACAAACCGCGACACCTTTGCCGTCGCCTCTTCCTCCGTCAGCTCCGATACATTTACTCCGCTCATCACGGTTCCCGGAAAGAAATGCGTCTTGTAATGATGGGCACGAACAAAAAAGATCGTTCCCAAAACCATCACCACCGCAAGGGATAGCCCTAATATAATTGTAAGTACCTTATGTTTTTTTATAAATGCTGTCATTATACCACCTGATGATTTTATTATTTTTCCTTCGCCTACATTATAGCACTATCTACCCTGCATGGAAATGATAAATTATGTAAACTATCGGAAACAAAAAAAGAAACTCATCTTTTCCATATCTGCGGATACGGTTCATCGGAAAATGTGAAAAGATGAATTTCTCTCAAATTCTAAAATTACTGTCACACCAGCGCCAGGATCTCCTCTACCTCGGAAATAGGAATCAGGATGTCATCCGCGATCTGCCGGCTGTTTAATCCGTTTTGTTTTAAGCGGTTGACCTGGCGAATGATCAGATTACTGAAATGATGTGTCAGATTCAATTTTGTTTCAATTACAGTAGGCATATTCGGTGACCTCCCTTCCGCTACTTCAAAACCATAAAATGTGTTCTTGTGTCGTCTTGTATACTATATGTATACGCAGGTCGGCCATTCAAATTTGGGGTACATGTTCAAAAATTACAGGAGTACACATTCTCTTCACTGCTCCTTCGTGCGAAAGCATCCTAAATTCGCCGTGTTGATTCCCCAACTAAGAGTTCTCCTGTGAAGATCTTCTGATTATGCTTTACCGGACGATCCTCGATCAGATCCAGGACCATCTTTACCGCTGCGCGTGCCATCTCTTCTTTTGGCTGACAGATCGTTGGTGACATGCTCCCACCACTTATATAATAGATTTTGAAGTGGGGGCTTCCTGTTCAATGGCTCTACTGAGCCAAGTATCCACAGGCTACCCTCGCGTGTCCCGCGATTGTTTTTTCCCCGGATACGGGCATTTTATTACTTTGTCCGGATACGGACGTATTTCCTTTTTTTGCTTCCTCCTATGCAGTCAGCATTCTCCGCGCTTCTTCGCGGATATTGATCGCTGCATTTTTGTCTCTGTCCATGACGTTGCCACAGTTGCAGCGATAAATCCGCTCCGATAGCTTCAGTTCCTTTTTTACATTTCCGCATTTGCAGCATTTCTTGCTGGATGGGAAGAACCGGTCGATCTTTACCAGCTTCTTTCCCTGTTCTTCCAGCTTATACGTCAGGATATCACGAAACATCCCATAACTGTTATCCATGACACTCTTTCCGAAATGCAGACACCGGCTCATGGCTTTCATGTTGATATCTTCCACACCTACCACATCATAGGTATCCGCGATCTTTCTTGTCAGCTTGTGAATATAATCCTTCCGCTGATTTCGTACTTTCTCATGACACAGTGCTACTTTTCGCTTTTGCTTCTTGTAATTTTTGCTTCCTTTCTCACAATGCGAAAGTCTGCGCTGTTCCCTTGTCAGTTTCTCTTCTGCCTGTCTCAAATAACCCGGATAGATCGCGTCCAGTTCATCCGAAAACACCGTCATCCCATGCATGGCATAATCGATCCCGAGTATTCTTGCAGCCCCATAGGTACAGTCTGTGGCTTGGTTTTCACCACAGTTGTACTCATATAAAAGGCTCGCATAATACTTTCCGGACGGTTCCCTGCTGACGGTAACAGATTTCAGACGATATCCCTCTGGGATCTCCCTGTGCTGCCTGATCCTGACCTTTCCCAGTTTTGGCAGTTTCAGTTTTCCATCTTCAAGTACGATATTTCCATTTACCACATTTGTGGTATAGCTGTCGCGGCTTTTATGTTTTGACTTATATTTTGGAAAGCCAACCGATGGGTTTCTGAAAAAGTTCTTATATGCCTTTTCCAGATGGAGCTGTACATTTGCAAGCGCCAGCGAATCCACTTCCTTCAGAAAAGAATGCTCCTTCTTATACATAGCCGGTGTGTTCTTTAACATCTTTCCGGTTGCCTGATATTCACTGATTTTATCAGACAGCATGACATTATACAGAAATCTGCAGCAGCCAAATGTTTTAGACAGCAGGACTGCCTGATCTTTATTCGGATAGATTCTGAATCTATATGCCTTGTTCAATGCTTTTCCTCCTAACCAAAATTACCAATCAGCCAATACCTTCGTTCTTTGGCTATAGTATATCACATTTTTTC
>JAQYOU010000008.1 GCA_028727105.1 bacterium | reverse complement strand
CCTTGTCATGGTGGCACAGTTCCAGAGCTTACTCAGCCCGTTCATTATCATTTTTACGATTCCGCTGGCATTTACCGGAGGAATGCTTGGACTGGCGGCGTTCGGAAAGAGTATTTCGGCCATGTCTTTGATGGGCTTTATGATCCTGATGGGAACGGTTGTAAATAACGGAATCGTGTTTGTGGATTATGCAAACCGGCTGCGCATGGAAGGTGTGGATAAGCGGACGGCTCTGATCGCCACCGGTAAGACGCGTATGCGTCCGATCCTGATGACTGCGATGACGACGATCCTTTCCATGAGTGTCATGGTATTTTCTCAGGATGCCGGAAACGCCATGCAGAGAGGCATGTCGATCGTAGTAGCGGCAGGACTGATCTATGCAACCTTTATGACATTGTTTATTGTTCCCGTGATGTATGATATCTTTTACCGGAAACAGCCCCGGATGATCGATGTGGGAGATGATCTGGACGTGATCCCCGATGAGACCAGCGAGCTGATCGCACAGCTCACAGAGGAGTAAACATGCCGAAGCAAACATTTTATAAGCTGCCGCAGGAGAAGCAGGAGCGGATCCTTGCGGCGGCAAAAAGGGAATTTACGCAGGTGCGCTACAGTGATGCCTCCATCAACCAGATTGTTCGGGAGGCCGGTATCCCCCGGGGCAGCTTCTATCAGTACTTTGAGGATAAAAAGGATATCTTTCTTTGCTTTTTGACAGAATATAAAAAAGAGATGATCGGTGGATTTGCGCGGTCGGTCCGCGAACATGCAGGAGATTTTCTGTCCGCCCTGGATGATTTTGTGGGTGATCTTATCACGGAGATGTATCGAACGCCCGGACAGGGAATCCGGGTGATCGTGTCGGAACCGTGGGTTTCTGAATACATCTGGGCAGATATGCTGGATCCGGGCAGTCCCGACAAGGAAGTCTGTCGTGCAAAGAAGGATGGCTGTGCAGCGGTGGACTGGTCAAGGCTGGATCTTTCGGATGACAGGGAAATCTTTGTTTTTATCCACATTCTGGGGGCTGTTCTTCGTGACAGTCTCTGCGAAATCTGCAGGCGTTCGGAACTGCCACAGCAGGAGGCAAAACAGCTGATCCATGAGAGGCTGGACAGTCTGAGACGACATTATGAAAAACGAGTACAGCAGTAAAAACTGCGCCGCATGGATGTGGCGCAGTTTTGTCGTATAGGCAACTTCGTCTCCTATACGACAAAAAGCCTCCGGCGGAATGCGCAAAGCGCATTCTTTTATTGCAGGCTTGAATTTTTTTGTGAGTTTTTGTATTTTATATATGTACAGCATTCCGCTGACGGTATGGAATGGAATTGTGTAGCGGGATTTGAATCATTTACTAGTTGAAAAGGAAATGAGGTGTTGATTTGCAGGAAGAGAAATATATAACGATCATCTCAGACAGAAGAAAAATTGTTCTGAATATCGGTTCAATCCTATATATTCTTATGTTGAGAAAAAAAGCAGAGATACATGTTTCCGGCGGACAGATATATAAAACGAGAATGACCCTTGATGAGTTGGAGAAAATACTCGGTGACAGTTTTATAAAGGTGCACCGGGGATGTATCGTGTCTGCCATGGCAATCTATGATATTACCGATAATATCAATCTCATTAACGGCGAGTCATTGGAATACACCCTGCGAAAGAAGAATCAGATCATTGATCAGTTTCACTCAAAGCAGAGGCTTATGATCAACAGTTTTATCGAAGAAAATACTCCTGCTACGGAGGAGGAATATCGCAGGTATTACAGCAGCTTTGAGCATCTGCCCTTTGCATTTGCGGATATCGAAATGGTATTTGATGAGGAAAAACATGCGGTGGACTGGATCTTTCGCTATGGAAATCAGGCATTGGCGCGACTTGAAATGAAGCCATTAGAGCAGCTGATCGGAAATTCATTTGGCAGCCTGTTTGCAAATATGGATGCCAAGTGGTTGCGCTGCTATGAGCTTGCGACGCTTTATGGCGAAACGCTGGAGATCATGGACTACAGCCCGGAGATCGATACCTATCTGAAGGTGATCTGCTTTCCTACTTTTAGGGGGCATTGCGGATGTATGTTATTTAACATCTCAGAGATTAAATATACCAGAAACAGCAACGATGCTGATAAGGCACTCATGCTTTATTTCGGAAGCCTGCCGGGGGAGAACTAGCAGGGAGACCGCGGAACCATCCTAAGGCTATCGTTCCGGTAGCCTCGTGTCGGAAGATAAATGAATGGTCAATTGGCTTTCGGAGCAATCTGTAAACGTGAGTCAGGAGGGAAGTGATGAAAAGGTTGGGAAATAGATGGCTGTGTGCATTATTAGTAATGGCGATGCTCGTAAATGTGACTGCCTGCGGTGCAGAGAAAAAAGAAGAAAAACCGCAGGAGACTGAGCCTGTGAAGCAGGAAACAGAACAGATCGTAAAACCGGAAGAACAGCCGGAAGAAGTACTGGAACCGGAAGAAACAGACACAGCTGTGCCGGAAGAAAAAAGCGTTCTGCTTAATGTAGTGAAGACCAGTCTCGGGTGTCAGTATTCCGAGTCAGTGAATGACGAATGGTACTCGGTGGAAACCATGCAGGACTTCCTTTTACTGGATGAGGAAAGCGCGAAGGACTATCCGGAGCTTGCAAAAGCGTTAGAGGCTTATAAAAACGAGAACGAGGACACCATCGAGACAACGATGGGCAGTCTGATGGAGTACTTTACTGATTTCGTTGAGAACCGCGAAATGGGTGTTGCTCTGGAGGACAGAACTACTCGCAGCGTTTTGCGGGCGGATCAGAGTTATTTTAGTTTCCTGGAACAGAATGAGAGTTACTATGGCGGTGCTCACGGAGGACATATGATCACCGGTATGACCTTTGACGTCAATACCGGAGCGCGGGTGACGCTTTCTGATGTCGTTACCGATGCGGATGCATGCAAGGCTGTGGTGGCAAAACTGTTAGATGAACATTTCGGAGATATCTTTTATGATGATGTATATAAACAGATCGCCGAATATGAGCTGGATGGTTTTACCTGGAGCATGGATCCCTTTGGTATCACGCTTTATTTCAATCAGTATGAGCTGGCGCCTTATGCGTCAGGTATGCAGATGGTGGACCTGGCCTATGATGATTACCCTGAGATTTTGGATGGATCTTATTTTGAGCCGCAGGAACAGTATGTTCTGGAACTGTATGCATATGAGGAATGTGCGGTTGATCTGAACAATGATGGCGTCAAGGAGACGATCACGGTGGATCGCACTGTGGACGAATATGATTATTACACCACAGAGATCGTGCTGAATAACCGGTTGATCAAAAGTGAGGTAGAGGATTACGATGCAGAGTGTTACCTCGTGAAATGTCCGGATGCAGCATACTTATATGTATTTCATCGTATGGAAAACGATTACTCGGTCCTGGAGGTTTTCGATCTGATCACAGGTACGCTGGTTCCCTGGGGTGACGGCAACAGCAATCTGTTTATGCCCGGTACCTATGAGGGCCGTGAGGAAGGCGACAGGTATTATTATGAAACGAACTGCCCGGTTTTTGTGAATCCGGAACAGTTTTACCTTAGTTCCCGGCTGGATACCTTAAGCACTTATAGCGGAACGAAAAAATACCATGTCGGGGAGTCCGGACTGCCTGTATCGGATGATGAGGTATATACGGTAGACGCAGGATTTTTGCTGAAAGCAAAAGCAGATATTCCGTGCAGGATCATGAAGGAAGACGGCACCGTGATGGTCGAAAACGGTGTGATCCCTGCGGGAACTTTCTTCAAGATCGTGTCTGCTACGGAGACGGAAGTCTGGGGTGTGAGAGCCATCGATTATGTACCCGAATCCGAAGAATATGATCTGAATTACTTTATGGTCAATGGGGATACCACCTATGACACCGATACGCTCTATTACATTCAGGTGGATCGGGAATATGGCGATACCATTGACGGACGAGACATTTGGGAACTGCTGGACGGCTTGATGTATGCCGGGTAACAGGGACGCTTCTTTTGCCACGACCATCGCCCATTGCCACGAGGAGCGCCCTTTGTCATTACCGCTATTGGATCAGGAAAGGAGAACGTATGTTATCGGTACAAAAGAGTAAATGGGTCTTGCATTTGTTGATCCCGGTTCTTATTGCAGTGTTGTCATTTTTTGTGTTGTCTGAAAAAATTCCGCAGACGCAGTTTGTACAGACTTCTCTGGAGAGTGTCGAAAAAAGCAAGACAACAGTCATGGAATTTGTGGGAGCTACGTTAGCCACTTCCCTGGCAATCTCCGCACTTCCGGATGATTTTGCCAGTCCGCTGGCGGAATCACTGGCAGATATGAATAAGTATTTTATCTTTATTCTGATCGTACTTTTTGTGGAACGGCTCATATTGATGCAGGGGATCAAAGTATCCTTTCTTGCGATCATTCCCGTCGGATGCCTGCTCTATGCGTTTGGCTGCGCGATCAGAAGGGAATTTTTTATTAATTTTGGAAAAAAGATCGGACTTCTTGGACTGGCGCTGGTGCTGGTCATTCCCTGCAGCACACATGTGACAAATTATGTGGGCAAAGAGTACCTGGAGTACGTGGATAAAACCATTCAGGACACACAAAAGGGATCGGATACCATCAATGAGATTGTATTAAATGAAGATACGGAACAGACGATCTTTGAGAAATTGTCCGGGGCATTTAAAACGGCGATACAGGGAGTGAAGGATCTGCTGCAGTATTTTAACAATATGATCAAAAAATGCATGAATTCCATTGCGATCATGATCATCACAACCTTCCTGCTGCCGCTGATCCATCTGTTTTTCTTCAAATGGCTGTTGGCGGAGCTGTTCCAGATCAAGCTTACTGTGCCCGATGTGGTAAAATATCGCAAGAAAAAGGATGTGCAGCATCACGCATTAACTGTGCATAGTGTTTTGGATGAGGAAAACGAATGATGAAAAAGAAGCTATGGAATATCCTTTGTATCGTAGTGTTGGCGGCAATCGTGATCATTACGCTCTGGGGTGTGATACATAAAAAAAATCAGGCGAAGGACGATTTTTCTGACGGCCTGGAAAAGCTGGAGGCAGATGTGATCTATCTGGAGGGAAGCAGGATGGAAGTGTCCTTCTCAGACGTGATCCTGTCAAATCAGAATGAAACGCGAAAGCTGATCGTAAGCGAGCAGGAAGGAACGGTATCTACGCTGCTTACCAGCAGACTGATCCAGCAGATCGACTTTGATTTTATGAAGAAGACACAGACCATTTCCTATACCGGAAAGGGATATTTTGTGGTGGACCTGAGCCATCTGACGAAGGATGATGTCATCGAAGATAAGGAACATCAGACGATCCGAATACTGATCGATCACGCTTATCTGGAAACGGTGGACATCAACCCGGATGATATCATCATTGATGAGGTGAAGGAAAGCCTTTTGGCCCGCGGGAAAATGAAGCTTACAGTAGCCGAGTACAATGAAATCGAAAGACAGCTCAGGCAGAAGCTTGAATTACAATTCAATACGCCGGAGAATGCGCAGGAGGCAGATGATATTGCGCTGAAAATGGTAAAAGAACTGTATGAAACGGTGATCAAGGCCATCGATCCCACGTATCAGGTTGAGGTTGGCTTCAAAGGGAAATAGGGGATAGGATAAAGAAATGAGTATTTTAAACGTCGAACATTTATCACATGGTTTCGGAGATCGCGCAATATTTGAAGATGTGTCTTTTCGGTTGTTAAAAGGCGAACACATCGGGCTGGTAGGTGCAAATGGTGAAGGAAAGTCTACCTTTATGAATATCATCACTGGCAAATTAATGCCGGATGAAGGTAAGATTGAATGGTCAAAAAATGTGCGTGTTGGATATCTGGACCAGCATACTGCATTGGAAAAGGGGATGACGATCGGCAGTGTACTTCGTTCAGCCTTCGATTACCTGTTTGACATGGAAGCTGAGATGAATCAGATCTATGAGAAGCTGGGAGAGGCATCACCGGATGAGATGGATACGATGATGGCTGAAGCGGGAACGATACAGGATCTGCTGTCCATGCATGATTTTTACATGATAGATGCAAAGGTAGAAGAGGTTGCCAGAGCACTCGGCATTCTGGATCTCGGGTTAGAAAAGGATGTTACGGACCTGAGTGGGGGACAGCGTACGAAAGTATTGATGGCAAAGCTTCTTTTGGAAAAACCGGATATCTTGCTTTTGGACGAGCCGACCAATTACTTGGATGTAGAGCATATCGAGTGGTTAAAGCGGTATTTAAATGATTATGAGAATGCGTTTATTTTGATCTCGCACGATGTTCCGTTTCTCAACAGTGTTGTGAATCTGATCTACCACATGGATAACAAGCAGCTGAATCGCTATGTGGGTGACTATGATAAATTCATGGAAGTCTATGAGATGAAAAAGGCGCAGTTAGAGGCTGCATACAATAAACAGCAGAAAGAAATTGCAGATCTGAAAGATTTTGTAGCTCGTAATAAGGCCCGTGTGGCAACAAGAAATATGGCCATGTCCCGTCAGAAAAAACTGGATAAAATGGATGTCATTGAGCTTGCGGCAGAGAAGCCAAAGCCGGAATTTGCGTTTCAGGCTGCCCGCACACCGGGACGCTACATTTTCCAGACAAGAGATCTGGTGATCGGATATGATGAGCCTTTATCTACCGCGTTAAATCTGGAAATGGAGCGGGGCCAAAAGATTGTTCTCACAGGTGCGAATGGGATTGGAAAGACGACATTATTAAAAAGTATTTTAGGTTTGATAAAGCCACTACAGGGTTTGGTAGAGTTGGGTGATTATCTGGAGATCGGATATTTTGAGCAGGAGATGGATCAGTCGATCACCACAACCTGTATCGAAGAGATCTGGCAGGAGTTTCCCGCATATTCCCAGTATGAGGTGCGTAGTGCCCTTGCAAAATGCGGTCTGACCACAAAACACATCGAAAGTCAGGTGCGTGTGCTTTCCGGTGGCGAGCAGGCGAAGGTACGTTTGTGCAAGCTGATCAACCGGGAGACCAACATCCTGCTATTGGACGAGCCGACGAATCATTTGGATGTGGATGCAAAAGAGGAATTGAAGCGTGCACTGATGGAGTACAAGGGAAGTATCCTGATGGTATGTCACGAGCCTGAATTTTATGGTGGACTGGCAACTGATGTGTGGGATTGTTCAAAATGGACGACAAGACTGCTGTGATGGGGATAGCAGGGACATTAGGAGGATTGCGACAAAAAAGTTTTCATACTCTTGACAGAATAGGTTTATGGTTATAGACTATAAATGGGTCTATAGTCATAAACCTATTTTAAATTAGAAAAGATAATTTCTATGAAACAACATGCAGGGAGGATTTTATGGGTTCTGAAAGATTATGTGACAGCGATTATCGGTTTATGTGTGTGGTGTGGGATCACGCACCGGTCAATTCCGGGGAACTGGTCAAATTGTGTGAACAGCAGCTTGGTTGGAAGAAGTCAACCACTTATACGGTCATTCGAAAAATGTGCGAGAAAGGCTACATTTCCAATGTGGATGCGACGGTGTCTGTGCTGGTCTCAAAGGAGCAGGTACAGGCGAATGAATCCGAGTATTTTGTGGAACGTACCTTTGACGGGTCGCTGCCCGGTTTTGTTGCGGCATTTCTCGGAGGTAAAAAGATATCGGCCAGGGAAGCCGCGCAGTTAAAGCAGATGATCGATGCACACAGGGAGGATTAGGCGATGGCTGTTACGCTTTGTGAGCTGTTTCTGGAGTTTTTACGGCGAAATGCGATGGTGGCAGTCGTCATTCTGGCAGTTCTGCTTGCGCGTTTGCTGTTAAAAAAGCTTCCGAAAAAATATGCGTATGCGCTTTGGAGTGTTGTTGCGCTGCGGATGATCTTTCACTTTGACATTCCATCGTTTTTCAGTATTTTCAATGTTTTTGTGTATACAGGGCATGGCGGTGTTCTGTCGGAAAGTGACCGGATGATGCCTGATCCTGCGGTTATGGGCAATACGGACGGAGCCGGGCAAGCCGTTTGGGCTGGACCGAATGCAGTTTTGGATGCGGCTTCATATGCAGCTTCCGGTACACTGGCATCTCTCACTATGTTTCAGAAAGTGATGATCGCACTGGGTATTCTGTGGATCATCGGTATTTTCGTGTTTCTTATATGTGGTGTCGTTTCCTATATCCGTTGTAAGCGGAGAACGAGATTTGCGGTAAAGCGGACGGGAAATATATGGGAGTGTGATGACTTACCGTCGCCGTTTGTGCTTGGGCTTTGGAAGCCACAGATTTATATTCCTTTTCAAATGGCACAGGGTGAGTATGAATATATCGTCGCCCACGAATGCTATCACATCAAACGAAAAGATACCCTCATAAAACCTTTGGCATTTATTCTGCTGGCAGTTTACTGGATCAATCCCTTGGTCTGGCTTGCGTATGTGAGCATGGTCAGGGATATGGAAATGAGCTGCGATGAGGCAGTTCTTTCGACATTCGGAAGCGAGATCAAACAGGCATACAGCAGGTCTTTACTGTCCTTTGCGACCGGTAAGAGAAATGTTTCGTTTGTGCCGTTGGCTTTCGGTGAATCGGATGCGTCGAAACGGATCAAGAACGTGCTGCGCTACAAAAAGCCCCGCCTGATCTCGGTGGTCGTGGCTGTCCTTGCGCTGGCGGTCATCAGTCTGGTCTGTCTGACGAATGCCAGTGTGACGACCGAACAGGAGGAGCGCGCCGGTTTGGATGAAAAAACAGCGTCTGAGATCGCGCAGGCGTTGGAGAAGGCAGAATCGGAGAACACCGGTATCAAGGCAACAGGAAAGGATTTGATCGTCACGAAAGCGGATCCGGATCACGATGGAGAAACTGAACAAATCGTAGTCTGTGAGAAAGCGGAAGATTTGTATGAGTTAAAGGTATGGAAACAGGATGGAACACTGCTTTGGAGTACCGAAGCCGGCACTTCCCATGCAGAATGGAATACGATCCTGCTTTATCAGGATGAGGGAGAGGACTATCTGATTCAATATTTGCCAGTCATGTATCAGGGAATCGCAAGCTATACATGTACGATGTTTTCTTTAGAGAATGGTCAGGTATCTGAAAAAAATACATGGAAAGTTGATTTTGACTCAATGGCGGGAATCACAGGTAAAATGCGTGGCTTTTTTGAGGCGGTAAATTATCTGCTGGAAAACAGTACGGTTCTGTTTACGACCGAGGGAGGAACACCGGTGACTGGCCCGCAAAAAGCTGCAGATTTACAGCAGATATATCCCGTGAATTTTTACCTGGAAGATGGTTTGAGCGAGGAAAGCTATGAGGTGGTCTACCCGCTTGAACTGACTTTTTGCAGTGGTGCAGGAGGGTGGAGCACAACACTTATGCTGTATGAGGACGGTCATTTTGATGGTATCTATGAAGATGGAGAAGCAGAATGGACAAACGAATATCCGCGCGGAACAGATTATTATTGTGAGTTCAGCGGGAGATTTCGTGAAATGAAAAAAATAAATGAATATTCATATTCCATGATGCTGGATGAGCTGACCTACAAAACAGAAGTGGGAAAAGAATGGATCAAGGATGGCGTTCGTTATATTGGCTCAGATGCATATGGTATAACCGGAGGAGAGCAATTTATTCTATATCTGCCGAACACTCCGGCAGAGGTATTAGACGATAACGTTCACGCCTATTGGCCCAATGAATATATGTGGCGAAAGAAATCGATTCATTTCCTCTACGATTATTGTTTGTATAATGTGAATGAGGGTGCGGCGTTCTTTAGTGATGTTTTTATGTGAATTAAGGAGACTTTTATTATGCATGGCTATTAATTTTTGTTTGCTAGTTTTGGCGTTTATGATCGGATAATGATAAAGCTCTGCAATTAGTATGAAACAGCCTGCTGCATCTGAAGAGAATGTTGAATAAAATATTGAATTATTGACACCCTATAAAATAGGGTGTAATATAATATATAGAATATAAAAAGGAAGTACTCAAATGATAAGAACTTTTATAGAAGTACCACTGTTTACAAAGCGTTGGAAAGAAATAGGACTTGGTGATGATGAGTTACATGCATTGCAGATCATGTTGTTGAAAGATCCGGCATCAGGACCGGTAATGGAGGGTACAGGTGGTATTCGCAAAGTTAGATTCCCGTTAGAAAGTAAGGGAAAAAGCGGAAGTGTAAGAGTGTGTTATACAGATTTTGCAGAGTACGAAGTGACATACTTAATAATAGCGTTTACCAAAAAAGAGCAGGAAAACCTTACGAATGAGGAAAGAAATGTACTTAAAAAGTTGGTGAAATCTTTGAAAGAAGAAGCTGCAAAGAATAGGAGATGATTTGTATGAGTTCGTTATTTGATGATTTGCAACAAGGGTTGCAAGAAGCAATTGAGTATGAAAAAGGGCAAGGGAAAGCATGTGTAAAAACATACATGATTTTGCCAATTAAAGAATATTCAAATACTGAAATTCGTGCTATAAGAATGAAAGCAGGGATGACACAAAGCGTTTTTGCATCATATATGGGTGTGTCAAAAAAAACGGTAGAGGCTTGGGAATGTGGTAGAACCCATCCTACAGGCCCGGTGTTTCGTTTATTGGATATATTGGCAGCAGAAAATTTTGATGAAACAGAGTTTGTTGTTGCTGAATGATTGGCTTCAGGGACGTTTCTTCTGCCACGGCCATCGCCCATTGTCATGGATAAAGGATACGAAGAATTTATTGAGGCTTGCGATACCGTAAATATGCGGTTTCGCAAGCCTTTTTATGATGTCTGCAAAGCAGACGCGCATTCCGCAGCAAGAACGCAGAGGCGTTCTTGAACCAGGTGTTTATATTACGAAAAAAGTTTATGCCCCACAATCACAGAGACTGCGGGATCAAAATAATCTGCCATGTTACTACTCAATCCACTTGCCTTCCAAGTCTGGTCGAAGGTGATATCCACAGTGTTGCTTAAAACGATGAAAGTTGTGTTTTTGGCCGCATGATTCATTCTGCCGGTAATTTCTAATCTGTACTTGTAGGTATATCCTTCAGAAACCCATTCTCCATCAAGGTTCTCATAGTGTAGCCTGGTTATTACAAATTCTTCATTGTCGTATTTTTCATCAATTTGCTCGATAGGAGTAGGCTCATAAATTGCTGCACCCAAGTGATCGTCTGCTGTAATGGGGTTCGTGAGGAAGCATACAGCAACACCTACGCAAGCGATGACTGCTAAAATTACAATCCAGAAAGCGGGCTTCTGATAATTCATCACAGACTTCACACGTTCTTTTACACCTACCTCACCAAAGGCAAGAGGACAAGCGGCGATCGTGCGGCGGTTTATGCTACAGGCAACAAGTGCCTGGGTATAATCAGCTCTCTGTTCATTGCCAAGTTCCCTGATCACCTTTTCATCACAGGCAAGCTCAATATCCCGGCATAGCAGTGCATAGGCCAGCCACACGAAAGGATTGAACCAATGGATCGTCAACAGGAGAAAACCAAGGGGCTTCCACCAATGATCTTTACGACGGATGTGCGCCCGTTCGTGGGCAACAACATGTTCCAGATCATGTCCGTTCATGTTGAACGGGAGATAGATTCTCGGCTTGATAAGCCCTAAGACAAACGGAGAGCTTACGTTCTCACTCTGGAAAAGGTTGTCCTTGTAGCGAACAGCAGTATCAATTTCTCGATGCAGACGCCAGTAGCTGATAACGGTATAGGCGATTAAAAGCAGAATACCAATCATCCAAACCATGGAAAGAATGTTCATCATATGATTACCATTGTTTGCAGGAACAGTAACACCTTCAAAATACCGGTCTCCAAGATAGTCATTTATCCGGTTATCAACGGGAGTAATGCCGGTCTGAACATCGAAGCTCGGACCGGAGATGACTTTTTCAGGAAATGTATCCGCACTTGGAATAAGGCTCAGTGCGCTCTCAAAAGAAAACGGGCAGATCAGTCTGACAGCC
>JAQYOU010000007.1 GCA_028727105.1 bacterium | reverse complement strand
ATTTTTGAAAGTATTTTCAAAAATCCTCTTTTTTTGTCCATCTTTTGTCTGCATTGATCGTATACAATCAAATAAAGAACGAGATGAATGCAAAAAATACAAAAGGAGAGATGTGATAAGTGATGAATCCAGCTTCATTTTTTCCAAAAGCGTTGTCACCGTTTGTCGCAAATGGCGGCAAGGTCTATGGTGCATGGACAAAAGAAAAAGAGGTTGTGGCGGCGGCTTTACTGGTGCCGTCACCGGCAGCGCCCACAGAGATCTGTCTGCAGGATCTGTGTGTGGAGCGTTCCTATCGCGGACAGGGAGTGGCCCGTACAACGCTGCAGAATCTGGCTGCTGCGCTTGCGGCAGAGGGCAAAAAGGCGGTACGAGTGCGGTGCATGGGCGAAATGAATCAGGTGACGGAAATCTATGAGTTGCTGTTATCTGCGGGATTCGTGCCGTGTCTTTTGACCGGCCGTTTACTCAGCTGGCAGATGATGGACTGGATGGATAGCCCGCTGGCGGAGCAGATCAAGGAGATTCCGACAGATCATATCTGTGATGCCAAGGCCTTGACGGAGAAAATGCGTGAAGCTCTCGTTTCGCGGGCCGGCGATTTTGATCCGGAGCTCAGCCGGTTTTACATTGTTGAGGAGAAGCTTGCGGGCGCAGTTTATGTCAAGCGTGTCAATGAGCATGCCGTGATCGCATACCGGACCTATCTGGCAGAAAACGTGCCATTCCGAAAGGTTTATGTCTCGCTGCTGACCTCTCTGCTCCAACAGCTCAGGCGCGTGTTGGATGAGGACGACGTGGTCAGTGCGATCAGCAGCAGCTCACAGGAAGAGCATGCGCTGCGTAAGCTGTTTGACGAGCCGGACGATGAGTCATTTGTTCAGGAATATGTTCGCAGACTCGCTGACCGGGAGCCGGAGATCCTTGGCCGTGTATTCGGACAGCACAGGGATACAGCGCAGGAAAAAGAAAACGAGTGTCTTACATTCGGTTGGCTCACGGATCATGCTGAGCTGTCAGATCCCCCGGAGCAGGCGGATTTTTCCGGCGCGTGGGCGCTCTATGCGCAGGAAGAACCGGAATTGGAGGCTTGCCTGCAGCAGAAGGAATTCCTTTATCCCTGCCGAAAGGTGACGGACGAGCCGTCCCTGCGGGCAGAGTTAAACGAGTGGCTGCCCCTTGTCAGGCGTGATCCCCTGCCGCCGGAGAAGGAGCTGCCCTTTGCGGCGTTTGAAGAGCAGCTGATTATGGATGCAAGGGCAGAAGCAGAAAGCAGGAAACGGCTGCAGCCTGAGGATGAAGATCAGGAAGCGCCTGTATGCGTGGAGAAGCTCTGCTATTTTGTTTTTCCTACCGACGCTTCCGGACACGCATTACTGGAGCGTATGTTACCGGACTTTTTATTAAGGAATAGAAAAGAGCATATCGTTTTGGGAGTCAAAGATGAGAAGGATGTGATTTACGGGTATGCATCCTTTTACCGGCAGCCGTCTCCGCAGAAGACGCTTATGCTGGAATATCTGTTTGTGAGCGAGAAGTATCGCGGTCGTGGCATTGCTTCGCGGCTCCTGCGCTTTGCAAAAGAGGTGTTTTCCGGGGCAGACATGCGCGGGATCACGACAAAGTATGCCGGAGGGGGAGAAAAGCTGCTTCGCACCCATGAGTTTTTCCTGCGAAGAGGCTTCACGCCCATCACCTTGTCAGCCAGGATCGCAATCTACTATCTTCAGGATCTGCGGGAATCCAGACTCATGGAAATGACACCGGAACAGAAAAGACAGCTGCCGAAGGTGGAACCGATCACCAATCGGGAGGATTTTCGGCTCATCGAGTTTACAAAGGAGTGCAGGGAGCACGGCTTTGTCTTTGACCGGAGCCGCTATGATGCGGATTTTACGCGGTTTTATCTGGAGGGGCAACGGATCCGCGGGGTCATTTCCTTGGAGCAGTCCACGGGAAATCTGCTGCTGATGCTTGATACCTACATCGCGCGGGACTGCAGATCACAGTATGTTCAGCCGGCACTGCTTCTGGCGGCGATCAATGAGGCAAAAAAGCGTTTGCGTGAGGATGCGATGCTGATCCTGCAGCTCTATGATGGATGGAACATGCAGGCACTGGAAACACTGCTCGGGCAAGGCGATTCATCCCTGCGTCTCTGTGAGTATGTGATGCCGTTTCGCTGAATCTGTCCATCTTTTGTCCATGTTACACTGTTAAAATGATTGTGCAAGGATGATAGAAGGAGCAAGATCACTCTTTCAAAGGTAATCTATAAAAAACATACAAAAAGGAGGAATATGTGTTATGAGTACATTAAGTGATCAGGAATTGGTGATAGCGGGTTTATTTATAGGTGCAGTTTTAATCGTCACGCTGGTGGTTTCGCTGCTCTATTATGTAATAACAGCCCTGGGTCTTGGAAGGATGTTTCGAAAAGCGGGTGAACCTGCCTGGAAGGCATGGATTCCGGGATACAATCTGTATATCCTGTATAAGCGCTGCTGGACAGCAAAAATGTTCTGGATATGGCTCGTGTTGGATTTTGCCGGCATGCTGGTAAACAAGCTGAGAGGAGACAATCTGATTCTGTCGCTGATCGTGATCATCCTTGGTATCGCTTCTATAGTGATCATGGCAAAGCATTGTGGACGTGTAGCAAGGGCGTACGGCAGAGGAGCCGGAACGGCAGTTGGGCTATTCTTTTTGCCTATGATCTTTGATTGCATCCTTGGCTTTGGAAAATCAGTCTATACAGCCCCGGCAGAGGCGAAAGAATAGGCGTTTTTAATCGCATGTCAGGATGAAAAAGGATCAGTTTAGAATGACAAACAGGGAGTGTGGATCATGGGTATAGGTGAAAGCGGACAGATCTATAAACAAAAGGAAAAACAGGAAATCTTCCACGGGGAGGAACAGAAGACACAGCAGTCACAGGTGCAGTCTGTCAGGCAGGTGCAGAAACAGAAGGAGGATCCACTGGAGCAAACTCTGCATCTGCAGCAATTTCAGGTAAATGTGCAGCAGATGGATCTGTCCGAAGTACAGCAGGAACCGTCTGTGGACCTGAAAACACAGATTGTGGTAACAACGCCGATCCATGAGACGGTAAGCGCAGAGCGACTGTTAAACGGTGAACAGCTTTCGGCACAGAAGAAAGAGCAGATCAGTCAGCAGGAACAGCAGCTGAAGCAGGATGCGATCCTTGAGGAACATAAGGAACAGCAGGAGGAGTCGCAGCTGTCTGCTGCCTATCAGATGCTGGCGGATCTGCACAGGGAGCTTTTGGCGGATACAGACACGGCTTCCGCTGAGTTTCAGTCAGTAAAGACAACCTTTTCAAGGCTGATGGAAGTTCTGTCAGATGCACATGCACCTGTAAAGCATCAACAGGATGCGCTGTTTGATGCGCGTCAGGCGGCAGTACACTATTACAATACCCATCGTGGGCATCGCTGGTCAAAAAAAGGCAAAAGGCGCAAGGATCTCATCAACCGCATCATAGATTCCGTGCAGGAGGCAGTCGTTTCTGACGAAACACCGAAGCTTGTGAAGTGGCAGGTGCTTGCGAAACTGATGAGTGATCCGTCACCGGAAGGCTTCTCGTCAAAAAAGACACGGGATTTTGCGAGGGAGCAGGCGAAGAAGGAGGCCGGATTTCAGCAGGTAGACGAATACTCCTACCGGATCTACTGCCGGATCAATTACCATCAGGCGATCGATCGGGAAGCTGCGCGGCTGTATGGAAGAGATGAGCGAATGAAACGGTTCCCCACCGGATTCAATGATAAACGTGCAATGGTGTTATATGCTCCTCCTTATCAGGTGAATGCACAAGGAGAACCATTGACGGAGCAGGATCAACAGATCAGACAGAAAGGACTCGCATTTTATGAAGCGATGGAGCGCGAGGATCTGCAGCTTCGAAAGCCATTTTTGGACGAGGCCATCCAGAGTATGCTGGATTTTGATTTTGACCGGAAGATGCTGGATCCCAAATACCTGCTGGAGCATTATGAAGAAGTGAATGCCATGATGTTAAACATCTGGTATAGCGAACAACTGTTTTCAAAGGATCGACTCAATAAGGAGTATATGAACCAGATGCCGGAAAGTGTCAAACAGCAGATCAATCTGAAGTCTGAATTAATGCAGGAATTCTCGGCTTATTTTTCTGCAGCGACGCTGACCAGAAATGTTGGTCAGAATGGTGAATTTAAGCTGGAGAATAAAACCTTTGGAGCGCCTCAGGCACCGGCATTTGTAAAAGAATTTATCAAAAACGGCAGGATTGCAATCAATCCGGATGATAGCTTAAGTGAAGATAATCCGCAAACCTACAAGACAAAAGACGGATATGTAAAACCGGATATTACGATCAATAATTTTGAGTACACATCACTGAATGTCATCGAATTACTACAGAATATGCCGGCCCTGACACACCTCAACCTGCAGGAGGAGCTGCGCAGGGCTGGTATGTGATGGCGGCACGGATCGCGGATGTAAGAAAACATGGGCACAGGAAAGTGAGAAGAAAGAATGACAATACTGGCAGTTGATGATGAAAAACTGGCGCTGGCTTCCATCGTGGAGCAGATCAGACAGCTTCTTCCGGAGGCAGAGGTTTTGGGCTTTCGCAAGCCCTCGGAGGCACTGGAGGCAGTGCAGGAGAAGCCCTGCGAGATCGCATTTTTAGATATCGAGATGAGGGAGATGGATGGCATTACGCTGGCGAAGCGCATCAAACGACTTCATCCGAAGGCAAATATCATATTTACTACCGGATACAGCGAATATTCAGGAGAAGCCTTTTCCTTACACGCCAGCGGTTATCTGATGAAGCCCATCTTTCCTGACATGATCCAAGAGGAACTGGAAAATCTGCGTCATCCGATAAAACCACAGAATGAGAAAAAGCTTCAGGTCAAGGCCTTCGGTAACTTTGAAGTGTATCTGAACGGAGAGCCGATGACCTTTCATTACAATAAAACGAAGGAGCTTTTGGCTTATCTGGTTGACCGTGAGGGGGCAGTCTGCACAAACAAAGAGCTGATGAGCGTGCTTTGGGAATCGGACGAACCACATCTGTCTTACATCCAAAAGCTTCGAAAGGATCTACAGACTGCCTTCGAGGAGGCAGATTGTGCAGAGGTGCTCGTGAACAAGTGGGGCGGCTGCGGGATCAATACGGAGTTGATCGACTGCGACTATTATGACTGGATCGAGGGAAAGCTGAGTGCGATCAATGCCTACCGCGGGGAATATATGTCCCAGTACAGCTGGGCCGAGGTGACCCATGGCAGTTTGGAATTTGCGTCAAATAAGAGACATGGAACCGATCACTAGAACAATTGGAGGAAAGGCAGATGACAGGAAACTGGCAGGTGCATGTAGCATTTGAAATATGGGGTATCTTGTTTTGCTTTTTGGCGGCGGCAGCGGTATATCTTTCTGCAGAAAAAAAGAAGGGAAAAATGCTGTGGCTGACAGCATTGTTTGTCACACAGGCGCTGGTGCTGTTATTTGACGCGCTGGCATGGCTTTACCGCGGAAACATGACCACATTGGGCTATTATATGGTGCGCATCAGCAATGCGGCGGTATATGTATTGAATTATTCCATGATCATTTTTTTCACCGGCTACCTGTGCGCGTGCATCGGGATCCGAAGAAAAAAATCGCCGCAGCTGGCAGTTGCCTGCGTCATTGCATTTACCGGAATGGCATTGATCGTGATCACACAGTTTTATCCGCTGATCTATCGGTTTGATACAACAAACCGATATGAACGTGCGGACTGGTTTTTGCTGTCACATGTTGTTGCATTTACCGGAATGTTTTTGGAATTGTGGATGTTGATACGCTACCGCAAATGCTTTGAAAAGAAGCAGTTGATCGCATTATATGTCTATCTGTTCATGCCCTTGTGTGCGATCATCTGGCAATCGTTTTTCTATGGGATATCCATGCTTCAGATAATGGATACCGTTGCGCTGATGTTTTTGTTTGTGGCTGTTGTCATCGGTCAGTCCAAACAGGTGGTGGAGCAGGAACGCGAGATCAACGACATGAAGATACAGGTTGTGATCTCCCAGATCCAGCCCCACTTTTTATATAATACACTGAATACGATCATGTATCTGTGTGACAAGGACTCTGGCACTGCAAAGCGGGCGCTGGGTGATTTTTCCTTATTTCTCCGGGGAAATATGGATTCGCTGATTAGCCGTTCGCTTGTGCCTTTGGATAAAGAACTGCGACATGTGGAGCGGTATCTCGAACTGGAAAAGCTGCGCATGGGAGATGAATTAAATGTGATCTATGATATCAGTGACAACGGTTTTATGCTGCCGCCGCTGACACTTCAACCGCTGGTGGAGAATGCGGTGCAGCACGGTCTGGCAAAATCCGATAACGGCGGAACACTGGTGATCCGCACGAGGCGTACACAGACAGCGCACGAGATCATGATCTCGGATGATGGAGTGGGCTTTGATGTGCGATCGTATATGGAAGATAACAGTATAAAAAGTGTTGGTATTGAAAATGTACGTAAACGACTCTGGGGACAGTGCAGTGCCACAATGGAGATCAGCTCAGAGTTGGGAAAAGGTACAAAGGTGTTGATTCATCTACCTGTGGATTGATACACTTGTGCGAAGGGGGATTTTTATGGTCATCAAAAAAGAGCGTTTTGGTGATGTAATGGATGTTGCGTTAGAAGGACGTCTGGACACACAGTCATCGCGATTGCTTGAACATGAATTGGAGCAGTCCTATCACGAACTCAGGGAACTCAATATCGATCTGACCGGTCTGGAATATATCTCCTCGGCAGGATTGTCTGTCTTGTTGATCGCCCAGCGAAGGATGAACCGACAGGGCAGGATGCGGCTGACCGGTGTCCGATGTCAGGTCATGAATGCGCTTGACGCGACCGGATTTTCTAAGTTTATAATGATTTCCTGAGTGAATGGGAGAACCAAAAATAGTAGAAAGGATGAATCATATGAATATCAGGTATTATGAGATGAATGAAAAGGATACTGAGCTTGCGGTACATCTCGCACCTCAGGAAGAACTGGATAAGTTATCTCTGGCAAAGCACGGAGCGGTTCTTGCTACTGATGAGGATAAGGATCTTGCAGTCGGAATCCTGATCTATTCCTATGCGCGTGCGCAGCGGCTCGACATCGAGTGGCTGTATGTTCAGGAGGAGTATCGTTTTCAGGAGATCGGAGGAGAACTTTTGATCGCTGCCTATGATCTGGCGATGAAAGTGGGACTGCCGTATGTAGGTGTGCGCATGACTGGTGAACTGGCAACGGATGAGAATGCGGATGTGGTAAATAACTATTTCCGGCCGCGCGGATTTTCCGCCGGCATGTATGTAGAGGGTGACTGGATCATCAAAAAGGAAGAATTGAGGGGAATTGCATCAGCCGGTGAAAAATATCGTTCTGCGAACGTGTTTCCGGTTTCAAGGATCAGCAGAACGATGTTGAAAACGTTTTTAAGAGATCATTGGAATGCGCTTGAGCAGTCGCCACTATATACACAGGATTCAGCACTTACAGATATGGATCAGCAGCTCAGTGTGGCATACATGACACCGGAAGGGGAAATCGATGCGCTTCTGCTCGTACAGAGGGCAGGCAATGTGGTTTATCCGATTACATTTTATATGTGTCATCCGAAGGATGCGGTATTTTTGGCGATGACAGTTGCAGTGGTTGATGAGATCAGAAAAATACCGGGTGATGTGGTCAGCCATATTGTATATTCTGAGCGCGCCGTAACACTGCTGACAAAGATTTTCAAGTCACATACCGCTGTGCCTACCTATCAGCTCCTCGCAGATGCGGATTGGTATGAACGCGAGAAAGAGACAATGGCGAAATATGACTATTTTTATCCGGATCCACTCCATGTAGCCGCACCGGCAGCGTATGATTATGCCGGGTATGAGACTTATGGGGATCAGCGTTATTAAGCCTGCAAGATTATCAAAATAATTATACATTTACAGGAGGATACAAGAATGGACATTCCCGGTGGAGATATGCTCCAGAAAAATCAGGAGCAGCAGGTCAGGATCAATACAAATGTACAGCAGGAGCAGCAGAATGCATTTCAAAAACCGGTTGATTTTTCACAGATTGAAAAAGAAAAATATGAAAATAAGTTTGCCGTAAAAACGGAAGAGGAACTGCTACAGAGAAATCTGGAGATCCGGTCAAACCGGAAGCTGAAGGAGACCAGCTCCCGTCAGAAGCTGATCGAGAGTGCTGAGGAATTAAAAAATGCCTCACAGATCCTGGCGCAGGATCAGAAGTGGTATCGGTTTTTTCAGAGAGAAAGCGATGAGATGACAAAGGTCAAAAATTCGCTGCACTATCTGAATAATCTCATGGAGCAGGGCATTTTTTCGATGGATAAGGCGCTCTTAAGAGAGACCGTCAATCAGGCATATATCACCCTGCTGGATGCCTGTGATACTTATGTCACAACACATCGTAACAAGGCAAAGTATTCGGAAGGAAAACGTAGAATGGCGCGTGTGAAGCAGGTTCGCGCGATGGCACAGACCGAGATGGATCGATTTAAGATCGCTGCCAATAATTATGTCATGGGTATGCTGGATACAACCGGGATGAAAACGGTACGTGATCTGACCAGTGGCGTGGTGGAAGAGCAGGCGGTAGTCTCTCGTTTTATGACACAGGGTAACTCATCCAATGTGTACCGGCAGATATTAAAGCCGCATGAGGAAACGGAACAGAAGAAGCAGATTCCGGAGAATGAGACAGCGGAAGCAAAACGTCTGCGTGAAATGGCAGAACGCGATCAGGCAGAGCGGGCGGAGATTCTGAAGCATCATGTGTATGTCAAAAAAGATGAGCCGCTCTTAAATGAGGATCTGCCTGCCTATCTCGACAGAAGAATGAAGGAGCTGACCCGAAGCAGAGATAACAAGGCTGCATATGGCAGTCTGAGCAAGGAAGCATATCTGGAGAAGGTAAAGGCACAAGAGCGTGAGATCGACGAACTGGATCGAAAGGTTGCAGCCGGTGAGATGGAGGAGCGCGAAGCTACAGAGCAGATCAATACGATCCGCGCATCGCAGGAAGAACTGCGTCTGGTCGGACGTTTGGATGATAAGGATTATGAGTTGGCAGACAAGTTTTTAAAGGCGCTGAAGGACGGTCTGCAGAATGGAGATAAAGAGGCGAAACTCAAACGCTACATCAATTTCCTTGGACATGACTTTGAACGTGTATTTAACGATCTGAAAGACTATAACGAGACGGTCGAGCAGGCTCAGAAGGATCAGGAATCTCTGAAAAAGACGATCAAGATGCTGGAAGACGATCTTTCAAAACCCGGAGCGAAGGAGATGCTGGCATTTCTGAAAAAGGGTCTTGCGGAAGGAGGCTTGCAGAAGAAGAACGAATATCAGTGGATCAGTGAGAATGCAAGATCACTCGGACTGGATCCTTTGCAGGATCAGGATATTTTAAAGGTACTGTTGGAAATGCAGAGGGCTGACGGAGAAGAAATGATGGTCAGTGATCGTATTTCAAAGCTGTTTAACCGTTCACTCGGAAAAGAGGCAGAGCTGTTCGGTCAGCAGTGTGAGCGTAGCGGTCTGTCCGATACACAGGCACTTGCATCCAATAACACAGCTACTGCGCGTATCGCAAAGCTGTGCGGAATGCAGGATGTGGTGACGCGGTCATGGAAATCGATGCTAACTTTTCAGGAGATCGGGCAGAAGGGCGAGGAAAAGACAACCGCTATGTGTACATTGTCTGAGGAGGCAGAGGGTGAGGAGATGCTCAGCCTTGTCGAACGTGCAGAGAAAGCAGGTGCAAAGCTGTGTTATTCGCCGAACGCGATCCGCCAGAAGATCCGTTTGCAGATGTTTGATACGCTCTGTCTGCAGACAGACCGTCATTGGCGCAATTTTAAATGTAAGGTGACGGAGCAGAACGATAAGGTTCCACCGGTCTGGACGGTGGAATCCCTTAAGTCCTACGATCATGACCAGTCATTTGGACCGAAAAATCTCAATCAGTATTTTGAGATCACAAAAGATCCGGCGGGTCTCACCTGTACCAGCCGCCCCGGCTTCCTGCCTCCGCTGATCGCGACGGTGGATAAAAGGAGTAAGCTGTATTCCTATCTCAAGATGACAAAGATGGGCGGCAGCAATGATAATATTCTGGATTCCATTCATCGTCCGGCACCAAAGGAAGGTGCCGTGAAATTGATGGATGATCGCAGAAAGAGTAAGGGAACTGATTTCTACGAGGATTCACGAGTGTTTCACTATATTGGTGAATGGGTCAGAGTTCAGATGAGCGGTTGGGATGCTGAGGAATCTGAAAGCAGCACGAAAGGATCCGCCTATTATCAGAATGCCGTAAAACAGAATGATACCAAAGGCGCAGAGGCTGTAGAGCGCTTCTTTCAGTGCTTCCATTCATTGATCGAGAAAGTGACCACATTGAAGGATCCGGATAACCCGATGGCCGGTTCAGAGTATAAGAACCCGTCTTCCGTTTCTAAGACCGGGGCTGAGAGCGAAGCGGCAGGAGATCGTAAGGCTGCTACCCATGTAAGTATCTTAAAGGATCTGAGGAATCTACAGCAGCTTTATCAAACGCTTGATCTGTCAAAGATCGATCAGGGAGTGGATGTAAATTGGTCGGTGTATCTGGGAAACATCCGGGGTGTAAACGGAGTTTTTGATTATATGGTACAGGCGTTTATGCACCAGGTCAAAATGATGTATGGAAGTGACCCTTCTGTTCTTGAGGCATTAGAAAAAGAGGACCAAAGGGCGGAGGAACAGAAGCTCTGGGAAGAAGCACAGAAGCGCGCAACAGAGGAGAACAAGGATCCTGAACAGATAAAAAAAGAGCTGGAAAAGAATAGAAAGTCAGATACGATCGAAGTACCGACCTTGTTGCATATGGATCTGGAAGCCTATGAGGGTATCAAAGCCATCGACGAACAGTGGGAAACCGTTGAGATGACTCTGCGTGACCTGGGTTGGTCAGATGAGAAACGCAGAGCGCTTCATGAGCGGGCAAGGCAGATTGTTGAGCAGGCAAAGAAAGCACAGAGGATTGTTGACGAGTGGGGTGCGAAGATGGGCTATGAACAGGACGATATTCGCCGGAAGTTTTTCCTGGAGCCGGAGGACTACAGTAAGATCAACAGTCTTACCGACATAGCGGCAGATCCCTCCATGTCCTACTTTAGCATAGAGGATCCGAACTTCCTTGCAGGTGTGACAGAGTATCGTAATCTGATGACGGAGACGGATCATAAGAAGATCATCGAAACGACGAACAAGATGCGGAAAACCCCCAGGCAGAGTCTGGAATTGCTGAAGGATACTTATCGCCAGATGGTGAGCAATGAGATCAATACTTCTCCGAATTCAGGGATCATGCCCACACCGGAACATGAGCTGAAAAAGCAGTAGAGCACATAGACGGATCAGGAGGATTCGGATCAACCGAAAGTGCTGAGCCAACGAAATATGATAGTTTGACAGGATGATTTTTATGATGATTACAAGGGTTACACAGCAGAATATGGATGCATTTGCACCGCTCATACCGGAGGAGCTGTTGTATGAAACTGCGGATTCGGCACATTTTGCACTGGGAGCAGTCATGAACGCTGATGAAAGCAGGGAAAAAGAAGATACGGATCTGTTGGAGGAAACCCTGCCGGGCTATGCGGTCGGGATCCTTTTGTATGAACTGATCGAAAATGAAGGAGAGCCGCCCTACGTGCAGCTGAAATGGATCTACACTGCGCAGGAATTTCGGAAACAGGGTGTGGCAGATGCCCTGATGGAGAACTTTTATACGATCTTAAATGAGTCCGGGATCACCAATCTCATGTGTGAGTTACCGGCTTCACCGGATGATGATCTCCTGTGTGTGTTCTTAAGGGCGTGGGGCTTTTCCTTTTCCTGGCAGAAAAAGTATGAATTGACACTGACCTTAGAGGAACTGTTGGATGATGCATTCTTTGAGGAGCAGATCAATCTGCGTGCAGTCAGACCTTTGAACGTACTTTCACGGGCACAGGTCAACCGAAAGCTGGAGCAGCTGTCTGCATCCAATGAACGGGCAAAACAGCTATTAAAGCTGGGAGGCTGGGATCTGGTGGATGCTGGTATCAGCTGTGGCACCGTGGAAAACGGAGAGATACGCGGACTGTTTCTGATCAGACAGCAGCTATCCGGTATGTTGGAACCGGTGTTTTTGTACACCGGAAGAGATCAAAAGGCCGATATCGTATCTATGTTCCAATTTGCGGCGATACAGGCCTATTTAAAGTATCCGACCGACACGCGCATGCATGTTGTGTGCAGAAGCGATGCGGCAGCTGTGCTGGTAGAGAGAATGTTTCCCGACAGGGAGCCTTTGGTCGTGCGCCACGGGGAAGTAAGGAGGCAGTAACATGGGAGTTGGAAACAGAGACGAACAGATCATGCAGACGCAGCACAGACAGCAGGAGCTCCACCTGCAGCAGGTGAACGAGCAGCCGTTGCAGGAGCAGGCAGTCTGGCAGGAATACAGGCCCCCGGTTGTAGAGGGAAGTAAGGAGCTGCGCAAGCAGTCGAGAAACCAGCGCCTCTTTGAGCAGTGGTCAAAGCTGACTGCGGAACAGCAGGCAGAGCTTCGGGCAAAATCAGAATACATACATGGTCATGTCGTAAACAAGGATCAGATCATTCATGCACCCCATGCAAAAAGCCATACCATCAAGCATATGAATGAGGTCATTACATCGGTGCTGGGGGATCAGGTATATGACAACATCACGCGGATTAAAACTGGGGAGACGGAAGAACAGCGCACCGTGAAGCTGCACCATTCCCGGGGAACAAAACTGGTGTCCCAGGGAAAAACCGTGTTCAAGTTCGATCTGGTGGGCAGTGGATTTAAGCAGTGGCGCAAGGATCAGAACGGTTTTGCAGGAAAAGTGGGCCTTGGTTCGGGGGATGAGTCACCGGCAGAGGATATGGCAAAGCTGGATAGCAAGCTGGCAAAGCTGTCCAATGTGGAGGAACAATTAAAAAGAGATACGAAGGAGATGAGCAAGCTTCGGAAGCTCCGGGAAAAGGTGAACGGCAGGATCGCAGCTCCCAAGGTGTACGGAAGCTCCGTGGAGGTGAACGGAAAAAGACTCAAATATGTCCTGAAAAAGTCTGACATCACCGGGCGCAAGGTCAGCTATTCCATAGCAGGTTCTCAGGCGGGGTTAAACGTTGGAGATTATAGTATTGACAATGTAAATAACTATTTTTATGAACTGTCAAAACAGGAGCTGGATCCGATCTTCCGGCAGTGGAAGGCTTCCGGGGAAAAGGGACCGGACATTCATCTGCTGGTGCGGGGGCACAGCCGGGGCGGCGTTGCAGCGATCGAAGGGCCGATGATGTTGCAGAAATGGCTGAATGAGACATGGCCGGATTACGCGGATTCCGTGAAATTTGAGATCACCCAGTATGACCCGGTAGCGGGCTTTCTATCCAATCGGGGTGCAAACGATAAGATCAACATTCAGGGAGACAGCAAGGAGCTGGAAAAGAAAGGCATGGCGCCCTTAAAAAACGCAGAGACAACGCTGATCTACTCCCTGCACACGGATCAGAAATTCTTTTTCCGGCCGCAGAATGTCAAGGGAGCAAAGCGTGTGATCCTCACGCCGTTCCGGCACAACCTGGGTATGGATCAGCTGGATGAGACCCAGATCCGTGAGTTGAAAACATCAGACGGTCAGGTGCTGGACCGGAAGGAAAAAGCACATAAGACCGGTTATACCGATGCCCGGACCGGAGAGGTCTATCGTCAGTCCGGGATCAACGAACTGGATGGCGGATTGTACATACTGGATCAGAGCAATATCCTGATCAAGGTAACTAATTACGAGGACGCGGAGCGGATCATCGACCGGGCGTTAGAAGGAACACATCTGCAGTGGCGCAGACACGGCATCATCCGGGATGTGGTAAAGGCATGGTTTACTGAGAATCAGAATGTGAATCAGGTGAATCAGCAGTCTGAGGAAGCCCACGAAGAGATGAAGGCACAGATGCGGGAACTTTCGGAGCATCGCAAACATTCGCTCTTTTTATCCGGGCGGGACAGCTCAAAAATGACGGCTGTCAAGCAGGCGATGGACCGGCTGAATGAACAGCTGGATCAGCAGGTGGGCGAACAAAGCGAGGATCAGTACTGGGTGATCCGTCAAAGCTATCAGGAGCTCATTGACCGGTGCGAAGAATACATCAACCGGCGGACACCTCTCACATCCACCGGGCGTGCCAGAAAGCGAATGGTGGAGCAGCTGAAGAAAAAGTGCGAGACGGAGCGTGCGTATTTACAGGATTATCATCGGATGGTAAAGCCCGTGCTGGAAACCTATCAGGGGCAGCCTGTCACCTGGGACCGGGTGATGGCAGCTGCGCGGAGCGTGCGTATGAACAAGCTGTCCGCAGAAGAACAGGCGCAGATCGGTGCACTGAAAAATGGTGCGTCCACAGAGCTGACAAGAGGCGACAGGAGCTATACGTTCCGAAGAGAAGACGATCTCATCGCAGAATATTCACCGGTCAGAAAGAACGTGGCGGCAAGAGAGCTTTCCGAGCTGATGGGATTGTCCGGATTGTATGCGGAAGCAAAATTTGCAGAAATACAGCGTGAGGGACGAAAGGTGCGCGGTGTGCTGACCAGACAGGATGGCGGCATCTCCCTGGCAGAGGTGCTGGAAGCAAAGAAGAAGGATCCGAATGTCAAGCTGGAGTTTTCACCGGAAGCCTCCGGGCAGATGCAGTTCATGCCAATTTTAGATATGCTCATGGGAACTGCCATGCGTGAGAAACATGACTTTGAGGTGCAGATGGAAAAGACGCAGGCAGCCGGGCAAAAAGAAATTTGGACAGTCACGAGGGTGGTCTCAAAGGAGCACCAAAAACTGTTTGCGGAGCAGACGTTCCGTGACATGTTGGGAAAAGAGGTAACACTGGAGGATCTCTTCGACCATCCGCTGACGGACACGGACCGCAGGCTGTTAGACCGACTGGATGACATCAGCCCGGAGCTTCTTGATTTCAGACTGTGCCATGCACTGACGAAAAAGGAACTTTATTTTATGAAAGACCGGCTGTACACGATCCAGCAGCTCTGGCGTCAAAGGAGAATGGGAGAATAGATTTGTCCAACTTTTGTCCATCTTTTTGTGCTAGTATATGTTATTCCAAAATGATTAGTTTTTTAATCATACAAGATAAATAACAATTGACAAGCAGGAGGAGTACGGAATGCATAAGGGGATGAAAAGGAAACATCGGACAATGAGGAACTATCAGAGGATCAAGTGTGTGCTATGTGCGCTGCTGGCGCTGGCGCTCACCCTGACCGGCTTGACGGTGGGTGGTGTGGAAGAAGCGTGGGCAAATGACTCATATGATTGGTTGACTTTTGGCAGCAGTTCTCATGGAAAATTTAGCGCTAGCGATGGTAAATTACGGGTAATAAGTAGTGCGCCTGATGATGCCGATAGTTCAGGTTCACCTATCTATGAATCGGTAAAACAAAACGTGAAAACTCTCGTCATAGAAGCTAAGATCACAAAATTAACAGGGTTTGGTGGGCTGACAAATCTGGAAACGATCGTGTTTAACAGTGAACCGGAATTAACTGAGGGATGTCTGGCTGGCGCAAACGGCATAAAAACAATCAAATTGCCGCCGAAATGTTCAGCTGAGTTTGAAAGTAAAGTAAAAGATAAATTCACTGAGATTCAAAATATCAAATACGAAAAACAGTATGTTCTTCATTTAATAAATGTGGATCCCAATAATAAGCCTACGGACTCTCTGAACACGACACTAACGGTAGTAAATAATGTCAGCGAAAAGACATATACGACTACTGATTTTGATGGTGAAAATGGTAAGATTACGGTAAATATTCAGCCGAAAACCGCTCCTTCTTCAAAAGTAGAGTTTGATAGATGGGTGATTTCTGAAACAATAACAGTAAGCGGAGGAAGTGTTACAGGTATTACGCAGACAAAGAATGATACTGTTGCAACTTCGGGAGCAGCGATTCTTACCTTAACGAAAGATATGCCTACGGAAGTCTACGTAACAGCTATATATAAGCCAAAAGGTTCAGAAGGAGCGGTCGACCTGAATGCAGCACTGGCAGAAGTGAAAAGGGAATTGGTTGCCTACAGTAATGCGAGGGAACTTGATAGTGTTCCTTCGAATGATTCGGAGATTTCAAGTGGATTAAAATCTGTGATCAGTACTATGAATGCGATGGCTGATGGAATTGTGAAATTTTCGATGAACGACTTTAGCTATGTTGCTCCTAGTAAACTGCCGACTACATCGAATGGTGTATCGCTTTCTTGTGGTTTCAAATTAAAAGCGGAAGACACTTTTAATACAAATGCAGTGGTGACAGACTGTGCGCTGACATTGAAGGTAAAACAAAAAGAAAATACTCCATATACGGTCATTGTCTCCGGTGGTTCGATTGACGGAGTGTCATCTGAATCTGGTGCGGTTTCCGGTGAATTTAAGAAAACTTACCAATTGAGTGATATAGAAAAAGCAAGTGAGAACAGCTTACTGATCACATTGGTATCCAAAAATCGCAGCGCTGAGCATTACTACTTTGACGGATGGAGCGTTCAGCCGGCGGGTGTTACGCTGGGAGCAATATCATCATCAGAGGGTAAGCAGGCTACCGGAACAGCAATCCTAAATTTGGAAGAAGCTTCGCCCCAGGAGATTTATGTAATCGCAAAGTATAAATACATACAGCCCGAAAATACCGGCGGTGGCGGCGGAACAAACACCGGAGGCGGAGGTGGAACAAATACCGGCGGTGGAGGAGCAGCTCCGTCCACCCCAACCACTCCCGAAAAACCCAAGGAAGAAGAGAAACCAAAGGACGAATCCAAGGAAGAGGACGACAAGAAGGAAGAAGATCAAACGAAGGAAGAGGATAAACCTGCGGAGTCCGGATCTGTCACGAATCCTGCAAAACCCATCAGCAAGACCACAAAGACGAACAAGGCTACCGTATCCTTAGATGACCTGAAGAAGGCAGTGGAGAATAAGACCAATGCCGGAATGAAGATCAAGTATAAGGATGCCACCGTTACCTTTGATGCAAAAGCGGTGGAAGCCATTGTCAAACAGGCGGGAAAGATTGGAAACTCCAAGCTTCAGATCGTCTGCAAGCCGTCTGCACAGTCTTCGCTGAACAGCGCACAAAAGAAAGCCCTGAAAAATAAAAATGTGATCGGCTGCTATCAGATCTATCTGAAATGCGGAAATAAAACTATTTCCGATTTCGGAAAGGGCAAGGTAAAGGTCAAAGTGCCGTTAACGCTGGGTTCCGGTCAGAAGTCGAAAAACGTGAAGCTCTACCATGTCGATGAAAAAGGAAAGCTGACGAAACAGTCAGCAAGCTACTCCAAGGGCTATCTGACCTTTACAACGACACATTTTTCCATTTATGCAGCGACCTATCCGAAGACGACGACGCAGGTGCTCGGGAAAAAGAATGAAACCATTCCGGGCGGAGTGGTTGACGATTCCATGATAGGACTTCCGGCGGCAGAAGAACATGAGGAGGTCAGCTTCCATACGCTGCAGCTTCATCTGAGCAGATCAAATGACACCAGTGTTTGTCTCGGATGGAATCTGGTGCCCGGTGCATCAGGCTACGAGCTTTATGGCGCACGCTGCAATACAAAAACGAAAAAGTATGAGGTCATACAGATCACGACCCTGGATGCACCTTCGATGACGGCATGGATGTGTGATAATCTGAAGAAGAATACCTACTACAAATTCATTGTTCGCGCATACATGATGTATAACGGAGAAAAGATCTACATTGCACGATCAAGATCTGCGCATGTATCCACAGGCGGAGGCGGATATGGTTTCATCCACGATGTGATTGTAGACAAATCTGCGGTAACGCTTCGCGTCGGAAAGACATCTGTCATCAAAGCGACCATGGATACGGCAGGCCAAAAGATCCGTGCGCACTATGACCTTCGCTTTGAGTCTACAGATCCTGAAGTAGCAACGGTAAATAACAACGGAAAGATCACGGCAAAGAAAAAAGGAACCTGTACGATCTATGTGTATACCCAGAACGGTTTATACACAACCGTAAAGGTGACCGTACAAAAGTAACACAAGTTTATTATGATCGGAACAGATCATGCGTTAAGGAGGAACTACAAAATGAAAAAGAAAATAACATGTCTGCTGGGACTGGCACTTGTGCTGGGCCTGGCCGGATGTGGAACAAAAGCACAGACACCGGTAGAGGAACCGGAGGAGGTGCAGGAAGAAACTGCTGACGATGAAAAAGATCAAGAGACGGAGGAAACAGAATACGACTACTCAGAGTATATTGTGGAAGACACTGATATCACCATGGAGGAGCTGCGTGCCGCCAACCGTCCGACCGCGCTCATGAAGGAGCATGAGAGCCTTGGCTTTACGTGGGAAAACTATGATGCGGATGAAAACCTGCAGTCCACGGTAGAGGCCCAGTTTATATTTTTTGAAGGCAAACTGTGGTATGATGCGGTCATGACAGATGCATCGGGAAATAAAACCTATACCTCGGATTATGAGGCAGAGGACATGCCGGGAGCCAGCTACAACTATCAGGAGGATCCAAAGGGTGATGCCCGCTGGCTGACCGTCTATCCTTCCGACGAGTATCAGTACTGGGCAGCACAGCGGTGGATGCAGGATCTGTACCCGGATCAGACGGAGGAGATCACGGATATCTCCACCCAGGATGGCGCGATCATTCTGATGGTCCGCACAAAATATCAGGATTCTGGCAACTACTATGATACAATGTATTACGTGGATCCGGATACAAAGCTGATTCTGTACCGCGAGGACAGCTGGTATGACGAAGAGGGAACACTGTTATCGGTTGATAAATATACACCGGTTTATGATGAGCCCTATGTGAGCGACGGCGTGGCCCGTATAGGAGTTACAGATGCGGAAGATATCTGCGAACTGACCGTTGTCTTTTGGCCGGGACAGGAGAAGGAAGAGACACAGACATTCCGGGTTGCAAAGGGCACCTATGTCAGTGTCGTAAGCAATACGGAATATACTCTGTACAGTGACCCGGACTGCACGGAAACGATGGATGAGATCCGTACACAGGAAGATCAGGTGACGGTATACGTAAAAATGGCAGAAACGGAAGATCAAGCAGCGATTGACTGGGAAGCAAATGATAAGAGTGCGCAGCCTGCGGACTGGTATGAACTTCAGGAGGACGGTTATCGGGTTGTCTTAAAACTGGAAGATCCGTCCGATGATGCATATCAGTGGATGATGCAGAATCACTATGAATCGGTCATTCAAGTCGAAGACGAGAAACACGAGGATGGCATGTACATCATCACCCTGCGTGGGGCGATGGAAGAACTTGGAAATGCACAGATCGCACTGCAATATACAGATGCCTGGGATGAACAGGTGCAGGACACCGTAGTGATGGATCTGTTTGTCAACGAGAGCGGAGAAATTTTCGTAGAAACGGCCAGCAGATCATAATGAGAGAATAAACCAACAGTGGGAAAAATATCCGGCTGTTGGTTTTTCTTGTGCTGAGATAGCGATCGTGCTAAACTAAAACTGATCTTGTGCTGTTTTTTACATAGATCCAGACCAATACACAGGAGGAACGGTGGCTTGCGATCATCAAAACCATTATCAAAACGATTCTCATACATTCAATGTTATATACACATCGTACTGCTTCTTTTGGCGTTTATACTGCTTGTAGTTGTAAACCGCCAGAGCCAGCAGGCGATGCCATCATTTATTCTTCCACTCACTTTCGAGGGCTCTTATCGTATCGGCGGCAGTGAGTGGCAGACTTTGGATGAGGATACGAAGCTGAATGCACTGGATGGAGACTTGATACTGCGGGGAACCTTCGGCGAGGATCAGGAATATCTGACAGAGGGAACGGTGATCAGCTGCTATCTCGACTATATCATGATGACCATATCCGTCAACGGAGAGGTGGTTTATGGAGGCTATCCGTATACGGAATCACTGATCCGGGATCTGTGCAGTAAAGCGTGGGCCACATGGGCAACGCCTCAAATGAGTGCAGGGGACGTGGTCGAAATCCGGCTGGAGAATCCGTACCGGTTTGGAAATGCAGATGCGTATAATGAATTCTTACGAATGATCGTGCCGGCTACTCCGGAAAAACTTCAGGGTTATCTGGATAAACAGACACAGCCATATTGGGTTGCCGGTTTGGGAATGGTGATCTGTGCACTGGTGCTGTTTGGTATGGCATTTGCCGGTTTTTCCCAGCATAGAAAAAGCGTAGGCGTGTACATGTCCGGCGGACTTCTGGTGTTGTTTGCCAGTGGCTTTGTGATGTTTGATACATTGGACATCTCGTTGTCGAATCAGCTGTATGTGGTGAACTCTTATGCCAGACAGATTTTTCTGATGTTATTTGTATTCGAACTCTTTGTGCTGACCGGCTGTAATTTATCAGGAAAAACGAAAAAGCCGGCAGCTTTCATCACGGTCGTAAGCGCGGTCACGGATGCAGCGATTATGCTCGTCGCTTTTGTAAGCGGTCGGACATTGTTTGGAATGATGCTGACCTGGACGATGATCCATGCGATACTTGTGGCAATAACCTTGTTCCTGTGTGTTTATCAGCTGAGAACTTGCGGCGGCGAAAATCGTCTGTCACTCTGGGGCGGATGTATCATATATGCGGTGATCCTGGCAGAGATTGTCAATTGTTTCACATGCTGGTGGCAGAGCATGATACTTGGGAAAATTGCATTTATGGTGCTTTTACTGATCTTTCTTGCACGGGAGATCAAGCAGATACAGAAGAACTATTTTGCAGCGATCCGGGAGGAACGTCTGGCGGAGGAATTGAGAGAGAGTCGTGTGAGATTATCCCTGGGTCAGATCCGCTCGCACTTTATCTACAATGTGCTGACTGCCATTAATTATACCGGTCAGCACGATGCATCAAAGGCAAATGATGCGGTAGAATGCTTTGTGCGCTATCTGCGCAGCAACGTGGACGTGCTTCAAAATGACAAGCTGATCCCCTTTGAGCAGGAGATGGCGCATCTGCGCGATTACATCGCACTGGAAAAGATCCATTATGATGAGGACATCTGTTTTAAAGAAGAACTGGAGGTAACGGATTTTCTGATCCCGCCGCTGGTGATCCAGCCCCTTGTGGAAAATGCGATTCATCACGGATTTGACAAGATGCAAAAGCAGGGTTCGATCACTGTAGCCACCAGGCGCAACGAAGATACGGTTACCGTTACCATTACCGATGACGGTGCAGGCTTTGATCAGACGAAGCCGGTACGCGAGGATGCAGTCGGGGTCAGAAATGTATGTTTCCGGATTGAGCACATGATCGGTGGAACGATGCATATTGAAAGCCATCCCGGCAAGGGAACGACAGTGACGATCCAAATACCTGTCAGGGATGTTTCTACGGTCACTGCGGCAGTTCAGCGAGAAATAGAAAGTGAGAAAACATATTTATGAAGTTCGTGGCAATTACGAAAGAAAATGCAGACATGTACAAAGGAATTCTGGATGCGGATGCAGCCGAACATATTGGCAGAAGTCATTACCTGGCACTGGCTATGCACGAAGAGGAAGACCATGAACCAAACGCATGGTTAATCTGGAAATTGATACCTAACGGTGGTAGGAAGTCGGCAGAGGCAGAACTACTGTGGTTTTATGCAAAAGATGTTAAAAGTGGAAAAGCAATTCTGGAGGAATGCGAAAATAGAGCAGCAGAAACAGATGTGACCGCAATCCGGTTTGAATTTCCGGTAGGGCAGAAGGAAACTGAACTTGCCGCACTTAAAGAAATGGGATATGAGACACGGGAAGCAGAGAGCAGGGATTTTGTTATAACCGTAGCGGATCTGGATGCACTCCCGATCGCTGATCGTACAACGGCTGCACCGAATCTAATGAGTATCGGTGAACTGACGATCAATCAGTTTCGAAAAGGTGTCAGAAACTGTCTGTTTCGCGGCAGAGCAGGGATTTTGGAAGATCTGGATGAGATACCGGTCAACTGGTTCGAGCCGGATGTATCCGGCTGTGTGCAGATCGATGGAAACGTGTGCGGATTTTTGCTGGTTCATAAGCAACCATCAAAAAGACTGGATGTGGAGCTGTTGTTTGCAGTTGAGCCGGCAAGCAGGCAGGACATGATCGGAATGATCCGTTTTTCGCTGTTGAAGACGATCAAAAACTATTCCGGGGACACACAGGTACTGATTCGTCGTTGCAATGACGCGACAAGAGCATTGACCGCCAAAATTTTTCCTGAGAAAAAAGGCACCCCGGTAATTATCGGAGAAAAACAGAAAGGGTAAGAAGAGCAGATGAAAATTTCACGTATGACCAGGGAACAAAAAGATTTCTTTCTGGATATGGACCCACTGATGATGATGGATCGGCTGGACTTCCCAAACACGTTTGCATTGATCGCGACGCGGCAGAATGAGGAGACGGGTGAGGATATTCCGGCGGGTTTGATGATCTGTT
>JAQYOU010000006.1 GCA_028727105.1 bacterium | reverse complement strand
GTTTTGTTCCTTACACAGCAAACAACATACGGAGTCTGTCATACTCCCGATTGATCTCCTGTAATGTCTCCGTATCGCCGCACATATTATCCGGGTGATAGATCCGGACCAGATCCTTGTATCGCTTTTTTAATGCGATCTCGCTCTGGACACCGATAAAAAACAGTTCTCCCTTCACAATCGAGATGTTCTCCGATTCTCTCCGCGGCTCCTGTTTTTGCTGAAACTGCCGGACACGGTCATAAAACTCCCGTTTGCGCTCCAAATGCTGTTTTTCATCCGCCAGCTTTCTCAGCTCATCCTCCAGCACCTGCTGCTTCATCTGCAGCACATACTCCTCCTGCGCTCGAAACCGGGCGTCCGCATCCTTCTGCCTGCGAAAATCCCTCCGCTCGCGCTCCAATTTTTCCCGCTGCAGCTGAAGACGCCGCTTGTCATCCTCCAGCTTGCGCCTGTCACGCTCTATTTCTACTGTTTTCTTAATAAACCACTGCTGGAATGCCATGATCTCATCCTGTGTCTCAGGTACGACCAGCTGCATAGACATAAGCAATCGCTCCTTTTTCTTTCAACCAAATGATATGCTTCTATCCAGTATATCGACAACCTTAAAAAAAAATCAAGATATTGCGACAAAAAAACTGAAAAATTTTTTTATCTACAATATCTTGAAAAATATCATGTCGCTTATTCACTTGGAAGCCTGAAAACGCAATGGTTATCCACTTATTTTTTGCGTCCGAATGGCTTTTTCTTTGCTTTGTGGTCTCCGTCCGCAGCTCCGTTCTGGTTTCCCAAAGAGTTGCCGGTCTCCGCATCAAACTGACGGAGCAGTTCCTTTGCTGCGCTGTTTAATCCGGTTGGCACCTGTACAACAAGGGTGACATACTGATCACCGCGAACATTTGTATTGCGCAGGGAAGGTACACCTTTTCCCTTTAAACGAATGCGTGTATCTGTCTGTGTGCCGGGTTTTACTTCATAAATGACATCTCCGTCCACGGTACCGATACGCACCTCACCACCCAGCGCTGCCTGCGCATAGGAAATAGGAGCGGTAGAGAACAGATCCATATCCCTTCTCTGTAAAAAAGGATGGGCACTGACGATCACCTCAACAAGCAGATCCCCTCTGGGGCCGCCGTTTACACCGGGTTCACCCTTCTCACGGATGCGGACACTCTGTCCGTTGTCAATTCCGGCAGGGATGCTTACCTCGATCTTCTTGCGCTTGTTCAGATAACCGGTTCCGCGGCATCCCGGACATTTTTCCTTCACCACCTTACCGGTTCCGTTACAATCCGGACAGGTTGTAATGTTCTGGACAACGCCAAACAAGGATTGCTGTGTGATACGAACCTGACCGCGTCCGCCACATTTGGTACATGTCTCCGGAGAAGTTCCGGGCTTTGCTCCGGTACCATGGCAATCCGGGCACTCATCCTTAAGTACCATGTCAATCTCTTTTTTACAGCCGAATACGGCTTCCTCAAAGGTGATGCGCACCTGCGCACGCACATTTGCACCCTTCATCGGGCCATTGTTCGCACGTCTGCCGCCTCCAAAGCCGCCGCCAAAAAGATCTCCGAAAATATCTCCGAAGCTGCCGAAGATATCTCCCATATCATTAAAATCAAAGCCGCCGCCTCCGGCGCCGCCATCAAATGCCGCATGACCGAACTGATCATACTGCCGTCTTTTATCCGGATCGCTCAAAATCGCATATGCTTCAGAGGCCTCCTTAAACTTTGCCTCTGCATCAGCATCACCCGGATTGGTATCCGGGTGATACTTCTTAGCGAGAACACGATATGCTTTTTTCAGCGCCGCGTCATCAGCGTTTCTGTCAACGCCGAGAACCTCGTAATAGTCTCTCTTATCTGCCATGATTATACTTCCTTGAAGTCTGCGTCTACAACATCATCGTCTGCTGCGGATGCTCCTGCGCCCATATCAGGGCCTGCGCCTGCACCCATGTCAGGGCCTGCACCTGCTGCCTGAGCACCTTCGTACATCTTTGCAAATACCTTCTGTGCGCTCTCCATCAGCTTCTCTTTTGCTGCCTTCATCTCGCTTACAACAGAATCTGTCATATTCTCAGGCTGGGGATTTGCATCTACCAGTGCCTTCAATGCGTTCAGATCAGCCTCTACTGCAGACTTGTCAGCTGCATCCAGTTTGTCACCAACCTGATCCAGTGCCTGCTGGGTCTGGAATACAAAGGAATCCGCATCGTTTCTTGTATCGATCGCCTCTTTGCGCTTCTTATCCTGTGCCTCGTACTCAGCAGCTTCCTTTACTGCCTTCTCAATCTCATCATCAGACATGTTAGAGCCTGCAGTGATGGTGATGTGCTGCTCCTTACCGGTTCCAAGATCCTTTGCAGATACATTTACGATACCGTTTGCATCGATATCGAAGGTAACCTCGATCTGAGGAACGCCACGACGTGCCGGAGGGATACCATCCAGACGGAACTGTCCGAGAGACTTGTTGTCTCTTGCGAACTGACGCTCACCCTGTACCACGTTGATATCTACGGCTGTCTGGTTATCAGCTGCGGTAGAGAAGATCTGGCTCTTCTTGGTAGGGATCGTTGTGTTACGCTCGATCAGTCTGGTAGCAACACCACCCATGGTCTCGATAGACAGTGAAAGCGGGGTTACATCGAGAAGTAAGATCTCGCCTGCACCTGCATCTCCGGCTAACTTACCACCCTGGATAGAAGCACCGATGGCTACACACTCATCCGGGTTCAGGCTCTTGCTGGGCTCTTTTCCGGTCAGCTGCTTTACCTTCTCCTGTACGGCAGGGATACGTGTAGATCCGCCGACTAACAGTACCTGACCAAGATCAGCGTTTGTAAGTCCTGCATCTCTCATTGCATTCTGTACCGGAATCGCGGTCTTCTCTACTAAGTCATGGGTCAATTCATCAAATTTTGCTCTTGTAAGGTTCATATCAAAGTGCTTCGGTCCCTCTGCGGTAGCAGTGATGAACGGAAGGTTGATATTGGTTGTGGTTGCGGAAGAAAGCTCCTTCTTTGCCTTCTCAGCAGCCTCTTTTAATCTCTGCAGAGCCATCTTATCGTTAGAGAGGTCTACGCCCTCTGCCTTCTTAAACTCATCGATCATCCACTGGGTCACACGATTATCAAAATCGTCTCCTCCTAAATGGGTATCACCGTTTGTTGATAATACTTCGATGACACCGTCACCGATCTCGATGATAGATACATCAAAAGTACCACCACCTAAATCGTATACCATGATCTTCTGCTCTTTCTCATTGTCCAGACCGTAAGCAAGTGCTGCTGCGGTAGGCTCGTTGATGATACGTTTTACATCAAGGCCTGCGATCTTTCCGGCATCCTTGGTAGCCTGACGCTGTGCGTCATTGAAGTATGCAGGAACAGTGATGACTGCCTCTGATACAGACTCTCCTAAATAGCTTTCTGCATCAGCCTTCAGCTTCTGAAGGATCATTGCAGAGATCTGCTGCGGGCTGTAGCTCTTGTCATCGATCGCTTTCTTATAATCCGTACCCATATGTCTCTTAATAGAAGAGATGGTCTTATCTGCATTTGTTACTGCCTGACGTTTTGCAGGCTCACCTACCAGACGCTCACCGGTCTTTGTGAATGCTACGATAGACGGTGTGGTTCTTGCTCCCTCCTGGTTCGCGATAACGGTGGGCTTTCCACCTTCCATAACAGCTACACAGCTGTTGGTTGTTCCTAAATCAATACCAATAATCTTGCTCATGATGTTTTCCTCCTACTTGATATATAAAATTTGTTCTATTACCTTTGTTACTGTACAACTGCCACCATGCTGTGACGTACAACGGAATCCCGATACATATAGCCCTTCTGAAGCTCCTGTGCTACTACTCCTGATTCGAATTCCTCACTCTCCACCTGCATCACTGCATTGTGGTATTCGGGATCAAACTCCTTGCCCACGGCCTCGATGGGTTTTACTCCCATCTCTGCAAATACGGTCATCATCTGCTTGTAGATCTTATCCATACCGTCTACAAACGCATCGCTTTTCTGCTCCTCCGGAACCGCTGCCAGTCCGCGCTCGAAGTTGTCAACCACCGGAAGGATCTTTTCGATGATGCTCTTAGCACCGACCTCATACATCTGGGTCTTTTCCTTTTCGGTACGTCTGCGGAAGTTTTCAAATTCCGCCATCTGACGCTTCACCTGATCGGTCAGCTCCTCGATCCGCTCATCACGCTTATCCTTCTTCTTTTCCTTTTTCTTAAAAGGACTCTTTTTCTCGCCCTTGGCAGCCTGTGCATTTTCGTTCTCTGCCGTGCCTTCTGCATTCTCTGCTTCTCCTTCGGCTGCTGCCTCCGGTGAAACGGCATCTGCATCAGCTGCCGCAGCTTCCGGTTCTCCGTCTGTTTCCTCAGGAGTGGGCTGCCCGGTCTGTTCATCTAAAACAGCGTCATCATCTGCAACTGCTTCCTGTTCCACTGTTGTCTTTTCTTCTGACATGTTCAGTCACCTTCCATTTCTATGTTATATATCTATTTTTGCTCAGGCGGCTTTTTAAATATACCGTCTAACTGACTTTTCAATGTTTTCAGATTGTCTACTACATTTTCGTAGTCCATGCGCTTCGGTCCGATGATTCCGATCGTACCCTTCATGCCCTCGCCCAGCTCATAAGTGGCAGTGACAACGCTGCAATCCTTCATGGTCTGCACCGGGGATTCGCTTCCGATATATACCTGAATGCCGGTATGTTCCTCATCGGAAAGCGTGTCATTGACAAGACTTACCAGCTGCTGCTTTTCCTCAAATGCGGAGATCAGTTCCTGTGCTCTGGTGGAATCCGCAAGCTCCGGATACTTGAAAATGTTTGTTGCTCCGCTGGTGTAGATCTCCAGGTCCTCATCCTCGGAAACAGATTCAACGATCGCATCCAGCACCTTGCTGATGATCTCACTGTAGATACCGGCCTGTTCCTTCAGCTTTGCGATGGTGGCCAGATTGATCTGATTTAATGCCAATCCGTTTAAGCTTGTATTCAGCAACAGATTCAATTTCAGGATCTGCTCATTGTCAAGGCCGTTCAGATCTGTACGGATGATCTTGTTCTTTACGATGTTTCCCTCAAGAACGATCACTGCTAACAGCTGTTCTTCATCTACCTGCGAGAGCTGAATGAACTTCAGCTTGCCCTGCTGATACTGGGGCGCGGTGATCATCGTTGCATAGTTGGTATTTGTGGCAAGCATTTTTACCACCTGCTTTAAAACCTGTTCCATCTTCGCGGTCCGCTCGATGACGAAATCCTTCATCTCGGATACTTCCCGGTCTTTTTCCTCCATCAGGTTATCCACATAGAAGCGATAACCCTGATCGGAAGGGATGCGACCAGCAGAGGTGTGCGGCTGAACGATGTAGCCCAGCTCCTCCAGATCTGACATCTCATTGCGGATCGTCGCAGAACTCAAATTCAGATCCGTATATTTGGAGATCGTACGGGAACCCACCGGCTCTCCGGTCTCTAAATATGTCTTTATGATCGCCTTTAATATTTTTGTTTTTCTCTCATCTAAGTGTTCCATTGGTTCACCTCTGAGTTTCGGGAGTGTTATTAGCACTCATTAAAAAGGAGTGCTAATCGTTTCTGTAATTAAGATAGCACTGCCTTATCATATTGTCAACACTTTATTTGTGAAATTTGTATTAAAATTAAAAGCGCGAGACTGCATGCACGTGTCTGACATATAAAGCATAAAAGGCGTGGGGCTGCATGCACGTGTCTGACGTGTGACCCTGCACAAAGCATTCCAATGAGCCTTCCAAAACCAACTTGTGTCAGCAATGGCTTCCACAAGTTGAAGTCTCATTTCCATTGTGCAGGAAAGTCATCCGTTCAGACACGATGCATGCAGTCTCACGCCCGGCCATTCACTACTTTTAGACACGATGCACGCAGCCCCGCGCCCAGCCATTCACTATGTTTCGATCAGATTAATTTCGCATTTGCCTTCACCTGGAATTTCTCGTTCTGAACGACAAAGCGCTCGTGCTTTCCTTCGCCTACAACACCCTTGGCATCTCTTGCGATCACTTCAAATACCAGACGGCGACCGTCTACCTCCGTCAGAGTTGACTCGCAAGTCACCTTCATGCCTACGGGGGTGGGAGCGGTGTGTTTGATCTCAAGCAGCGTTCCAACGGTTCCGCAGCCCTCCTCCAACTCATTTGCCACACTTCTCCAGCAGGTTTCCTCCATCAAGGCGATCAGAGCCGGTGTTGCAAATACGTCTAACGTTCCGCTGCCCATTGCCTTTGCGGTGTTTTCCTCGTTTACGGTTACTGTTCCTGTTCCTTTGATTCCTGTTTCTAACATTGTTTTTACTCCTTCTCTTTCCAATTTTGCTCACGATATATTGGTTACAATTCCAACGGAAACATAATTGTCCAGGATCGCTCTCAGATCCGTGCGCTCCTTGGCATCATAATTGCGGATTCCCTCCACCATATAGGAGATCCGACCTTCGGATACCGGCGTTTCAATATAACGATCCTCAAAAAACACGTCATTCGATACGGTCCGCTCCCTCAGGATCCCGTTACACTCTGCGAGTCTGCATCCGGGGAAGTTGACGTTCCAGATCTGTCCCGGCAAGAGCGGCTTGTCTATGAGCTCCGCGATCATTTCTTTTAAATACCGGTCTGTGACTTCATGCACGTCACCGGCATCCTCAGAAAACGCGATCGTGTGGATCTTTTGAAAAGCTGCCTCAAAGGCCGCCCCTGCGGTGGCAGAATACTGGATATCCGTGGCAACATTGTAGCCGTAGTTGATCCCCGCAAACACATGATCCGGTTTCCCGGGTACAATATTCAATACGCCGATCCGCACACAGTCTGCCGGCCGCCCATCGCAGGCGAAAGCATGTACACCGGACACCGGAAAATCCACCTGCCAGGCCTCGATCGGCTGTCTTAAGGTCAGGCTGTGGGACATGGCACTGCGCTCGCTGTCCGGTGCAACGACCCATACTTCACCAAACTCCGCAGCTGCCCGTGCCAGGCGCACGATTCCGTCTGCATAGATGCCGTCATCATTTGTGATCAAAATTTTTCGCATACTCTTCTCCTTTGTAATATCTCTAACGATAGACAATTGCGAAACTATTTACGTCTCGTTTTGGGTCATGCGAACACATGTATGGCATTCCCGACATACGTTATAGAATAGTTTCGCAATTGACTAATCTCTAACGAGAGAAAACATGAGATTTTCGTACTTTCGCACGTCAGATGTAGCGAGATAATCCCATGGTTCTCATAAAGCTCTCAAAGAAATCGATATAACACCTGATTGCTCACATCCCGCCCGAAGGGTGTCAGCCGGTAGTGCGTTCCTGTATCTTCAAGTAATTCCTTCGTCACCAGATCCTTTAACACATCACCGTAAACCGCCTCCGCGCCAAGCCCGAACCGCCGCACAAACTCCGCCTTTGACACACCTGCTGTCATGCGAAGTCCCAGATAGAAAAACTCTGCCATGCGGTCATTTTTGGATAATTTCTGTGCCTCCCGCGGTGCAAAATCTTCTTCCAGATATTCCCGTAGATCCGACGTGTTGCAAAAACGGGTTCCTTCTATATAAGAAGAGGCACCAAGTCCCACACCCAGATACTCCTCTCCGGTCCAGTAGCCAATATTGTGGCGGCATTCATGACCTTTTTTCGCATAGTTGGATATCTCATAGCGCTCATAACCATAATCGGAAAGCAACGCTCCTGTCAACTCATACATGGCCCGTTCACATTCTTCGCCGGGCAAAAGCCGGGGCTCTTCTCCCGCATCCCGAAGCTTCTCATCCTCACGGTACTGCTCGTAGAAGGGTGTTCCCTCCTCGATGATCAGACTGTAGGCGGAAATATGCTCCGGATGGAGCGACAACACCTGATGTAATGTCTTTTCATAGGAAGCGATAGTCTGCCCCGGCAGCGCACTCATCAGATCCACGTTCACGTTACGGATCCCCGCCTCCCGCACCAGCCCATAGCTGCGCAAAAAATCATCATACGTATGGATCCGTCCCAACAGACGCAATTCCTGTTCCGATGCGGACTGAAGCCCCAGGCTCACACGGTTCACGCCGCCTTCTGCCAACGCACGCGCCTTTCCTGCCGTGATCGTTCCGGGATTTGCCTCGACAGTAAATTCTACATTTTTTGCAAATGCATAATTTGTTTGTACTGTTTCCAAAAGTGTTGAAATCTGATCGATCAAAAGAACCGTCGGCGTTCCACCGCCGATAAATACCGTGTCGATCTTCTCTTTTTGAAAAGAAGCAGCCTGCCTTACAAGCTGCTTCTTTAAAGCGTCCATGTATTGTGCGATCGTGTCCTGATCCGCCGGCGCGGACAGAAAATCACAATAGGCACATTTTCTGATACAAAACGGGATATGGATATACAGTTCCATAATTGTTCGTTCCTCACTTTGGTCTGACACTACTATTTGCCTTCGTCCAGCTTCAGCACACTCATGAATGCTTCCTGCGGGATCTCTACGCTGCCCACCTGACGCATGCGCTTTTTACCTTCCTTCTGCTTTTCCAAAAGCTTTTTCTTTCGGGTAATGTCGCCGCCATAACATTTTGCCAGCACATCCTTTCGTACTGCCTTGACCGTCTCCCGGGCGATGATCTTGCTGCCAACTGCCGCCTGGATCGGAATCTCGAATAAGTGTCTGGGAATTTCTTCCTTCAGACGCTCACACATCCTTCTGCCGCGCTCGTAAGCAGTTCCGGAGAACACGATAAAGGAAAGCGCATCCACCGGCTCACGGTTGATGAGGATATCCAGCTTCACCAGTTCTGAACGGACATAACCCTTCAACTCGTAGTCAAAGGATGCATATCCACGGGAACGGGATTTTAACGCATCGAAGAAATCGTAGATGATCTCATTCAGCGGCAATTCATATTTGAGTACCGCACGTGTTTCTTCTATATATTCCATACTGAGATAAACACCCCGGCGCTCCTGACACAGATCCATGATGGAACCGATAAATTCACTGGTCACCATGATCTCTGCAGTCACAAAGGGTTCTTCCATATATTCGATCTCCGA
>JAQYOU010000005.1 GCA_028727105.1 bacterium | reverse complement strand
CGGTAGTCTCTTACACTGCCTTTCCACCCTTACCACTGAAAACAGTGGCGGTTTATTTCTGTTGCACTGGCCTGGGAGTCACCTCCACCGGACGTTATCCGGCATCCTGCCCTGTGAAGCCCGGACTTTCCTCACCTGCGGTCTTTCGACACTTGCAGCCGCGATCATTTGTCCTGCTTAACCGATTTTTAATTATGCCATCTTTTGTGCGCAAATGCAAGGGGATTTCGCCTCAATTTATCTTTCAAGCAATTTCTTATAACTCAGATCGATCGCAAACGCGCCAAGCATCCGAAGGATCAGAGCGCCTACGATCACGATCAGCGCGATACTAAGTAACATATCCATCCTCCTTTGTGCACCTACAGAGCCTGCCACCGGCAGCTTCTTACGGATGCATAGCAGCACAGAGACGAGATACGCCTTGCGCATCTCGTCTCTGATTTTTACACATTAAAACAGCTTCCCCCGATGAACTCCCGCACAAGTGAATTGTGGTGGATGTTCTCGCTGGGGATGGCCAGGAAGTAATCGAGGAATTTTAACAGTCGCTTTGCCTCCACATATTCCGGTGCATCCTTCGGGATATTGAACAGCAGCGGTTCCGCGTAGATCTTGAGCACGGCCAGCTCATAGATCAGCGCAGAGTTGAAGATATAGTCTGCGCTCTCCTGGAAGGGGAAAATATATTTTCCCTCACCCCTGCGCACGGAATCCCACATGGCGATGGTCTCCTGCGCGGATGTATTCCTTGTTCTGGCATCACGCACGATCCGGCGGATCAGTCTGCCGTCCGTGGTAGGAAGCGCATTGTGCTCATCGATGGCCAGCTGCGTCAGCGCGCTGATATAGATCTTAAACTTGCTCTCACCCGGCAGGGAATAGGACAGCTTATCGTTCAGACCGTGGATACCCTCAATGACCAGAATGTCCTCCGGACCCAGCTGCATGTATTTTCCGCGATATTCGCGCTTTCCGGTCTTAAAATTAAAGATAGGCAGCTCCACACGCTCACCGGCCAAAAGCGCCGACATATCCTTGTTAAACAACTCAATATCCAGCGCCTCCAGACACTCAAAGTCATACTGTCCGTTCTCGTCACGAGGCGTCTTGTCTCGATCCAGATAATAATCGTCTAAGGGGATCGGATGCGGCTTCATGCCCAGTGCAGACAAATGAATAGACAGCCGGTGGGAAAACGTCGTTTTTCCGGAGGAGGAAGGTCCTGCGATCATGATAAACTTCTTATTTCCGGAGTTCGCAATAATATCTGCCAGTTCTCCGATACGCGCCTCCATCTGCGCCTCCTGCATCAGAATGATATCCTGTATCCTTCCGGTGGCGATCGCCTCGTTGAGCTCTCCGATGTTTTTCACACCCATCTTCTCGCCCCACAGACTGCACTCACGTTGTGTGGCAAAGAGCTTGTCAGAGGGGTGGTAGGTACTGACGATCCCTGTCTTTGCGTCCGGATAAAGCAGTACAAACCCATCCTTGTAACGGGTCAGACCAAAGCTTTTCACATATCCGGTGGAAGGCAGCATGTAACCGTAAAAATAGTCCCGGTACCCATCCAGCTCATAGATATTCACGCGGGAGCTGCGGCGGTAACCGAACAGCTTTTCTTTGTCGGTCATGCCAAGATCATGAAACAGCTTTACTGCCTCCGTCGTCGAATGATTCTCCTTTTTGATCGGAAGATCGGCATCGGAAAGACGACACATCTGTTCTGAGAGCTCCTGTAAAAACTCATCGGTCACTTCCATTTTCGTTCCGGTCAGCTCACAGTACTGCCCGTTTCCGGTGGTCTGCAGCACACGCACGCGCACACCCTGACTGCCGTACAGGTCATTCAGCGCCTTCTGCATGAGCAGACACGCGCTGCGTCGGTAAGCCTTAATACCCGGCTTATCTGCCGCAGTCACGAAGGACAGCGTTCCGTCTTCTTTTACTGTTTTATTCAGTTCGCGCAGCCTTCCGTTGAAAAAAACAAGGACGATCTGCTGCTCATGATCCTGTTGATGGTCCTTCGCGATCTGCTCAAAGGTCGTACCCTGCTCGTATTCTAATTCTTTTCCATCAATGATGATCTTACTCATTTTATACACCCCACAATCCTATAAAACGATAAACGGATCCCTGCGCCGCTGGGCAAAAATCTCTACACCCTCTAAATGTTCTTTTAAATACTGCTCCATATATTCAATAAAAATATGCTCAATGCCGTAATGCCCGGCATCAATGATGGACAGTCCCTGCGCCACCGCATCGATTCCGCTGTGATGGTCGATATCACCGGTGATCAGCACCTGGGCACCGGCAGCGATGGCATCTCGGATCGTACTCTTTCCGGAACCCGGACAGATGGCCACGCGGCTGATCCGGTCGACCTCTGCGCGAAACAGCTTGACAGTATCCAACTGAAACGCATCCTTGACCACTGCACACAAGCCGCCCAGCGTTTCCGGCTCCGCAAGGTTTCCCACAACACCGATCCCGTATGTTTTTCCGTCCCGCTCAAACAGATCCGCCAGCGGCGCTTCCACGGTAAGTCCCATGCGCTTGGCTGCCAATTCTCCCATTTTTGCCGCATCGAAATTGGTATGCATCGCATAATAACTCATCTGCGAACGCAAAAGCTCCACCACACGGGCACTGATAAAATGATCACAGTTCACCTTTTTCAGCGGTGAAAAGATCAGCGGATGATGCGTCAAAAGCAGCTGTGCCCCGACAGCCTTTGCCTGTGCGATCGCAGCCTCATCCGCATCCAATGCAATAAATACCTTTGTGACATCCTGTTTTCTGTCTCCCACCAGAAGACCAACATTATCCCATTCCTCTGCAAAATCCTCCGGCGCAACTGTCTGCAGCTGCGCGATCATATCATTTAAGATCATAATAAATATCCGCCCTCTTTCCTGTTCCGGTTATCTTATTGCCTGCTGACTCATATACCGAACTGTTTGCTTTCCTGTGTAATATATGCCTTCGCAGCTTGATTACGTGCCATTTTTTCCATGATCTCTGCCCTCCGGACAGCGATCCGTCCGGCACCTGCACCCCCATCTGCAGGAAGTCCTGCCAGTATCTGCTCACACTGACTCTTTTCTTTTTCCAGATAAGTCAAAAGCACCGGATGCTTCGCCGCCAACAGGCGGTGTCCGTATGCATCCAGCACTTCCATTGCAAGACCACTTTCCTCTGAAAAAAAACGTACATCCGAAGCCTTTTTCGGGCAGACGCGCAGGATCGGATAATATTTTCCATCCTCCAGGACCAGATCCTCTGCCTCGATGAGATAATCCCTGTTCCTCAGATATGCACGCACACCGGCAAGCTCCGACTGGGGCTCTAAGATCAGCTGATCCAGAAGGCGGACAACCTCTTCTCCCCTTGTGAGTATGTCGATGGTCAGGTTTCCGCCCATTCCGGCAATGATCACCGCATCCGCTTCGCCGGGGGACAGTTTTTCCAGCCCGTTTGAACGTCTGGTCTGTATGTATTCCCCCAGCGCCTCCTGTCTGATGTGTTCGGTTGCCCGCTGCAGCGGTCCCTCATTGATATCCATGGCGATCGCCTGCTGCATCCGGCCCTGCTGCACCAAAAGGATCGGCAGATAACCGTGATCGCAGCCCACATCTGCAAGCACGCATCCCTCCTGCACCTGAGCTGCGATATGCAATAGTCTTTCAGATAAACGGTTCATATTACTCCAGATAATCCTTTAATTTTCTGCTGCGGCTGGGGTGACGCAGCTTGCGGAGCGCCTTTGCCTCGATCTGACGGATACGCTCACGGGTAACATTAAACTCTCTTCCGACCTCTTCCAGAGTTCTGGCACGTCCGTCCTCTAATCCAAAACGAAGGGTAAGCACCTTTTTCTCACGCTCTGTCAGAGTGCTTAAAACCTCCTCCAGCTGTTCTTTTAACAGGGTAAAAGCTGCCGCGTCCGCAGGCACGGGAACATTGTCATCCTGAATGAAGTCTCCAAGATGGGAGTCCTCCTCCTCACCGATGGGGGTCTCTAAAGAAACCGGCTCCTGGGAGATCTTTAAGATCTCACGCACACGCTCTACCGGCATATTCATCTCTGCTGCGATCTCCTCCGGGCTGGGTTCGCGTCCAAGCTCCTGCAGCAGCTGTCTGGATACACGGATCAGCTTGTTGATGGTCTCAACCATGTGAACAGGAATACGAATGGTACGTGCCTGATCTGCGATGGCACGGGTGATAGCCTGACGGATCCACCAGGTTGCATAGGTGGAAAACTTATAGCCCTTGCGGTAATCGAACTTTTCTACCGCCTTGATCAGACCAAGATTTCCTTCCTGGATCAGGTCAAGAAACAGCATGCCGCGTCCCACATAACGCTTTGCGATGCTGACAACCAGACGAAGGTTTGCCTCTGCCAGACGCTTCTTTGCCTCCATATCCCCAAGCTCCATACGCTTTGCAAGCTCGATCTCCTCCTCTGCTGACAGAAGGGGAACCTTACCGATCTCCTTTAAATACATGCGTACGGGATCCTCAATGCTGACACCATCGGGCACGGAAAGGTCGATCTGCTCTACCTCTACCTCGTCCTCATCGTCCAACAGGATATCTTCGTCATCATCGGAGATACGAAGGACATCAATATTATGAGCTTCCAGGAACTCCAGGATCTCTTCGAACTGCTCTGCTCCAAGGTTCATGTCCTTGAAATAGTCACTGATCTCCTGATACTCCAGCATATTCTTCTTTTTCTTTGCTGACTCTAAAAGTTCATTCAGCTTTGCAAGAAACTGCTGTTTTGCAGCTGCTGCAGCTGCAGCCGCCTCAGCTGCCTGCTTTTCATTTTTTGCTTTCGTAGTTTTCTTGTTTTCCATTTTGTTTCCATCCTCTCATGGTTAGTATATATATTGTCCTGATTCAGGGGATTTTATGTATGTCAGCGCTTGCTGGCCTTCGCCGCATCGATAAACCGCTGCATTTCCTCCAGGTTTGTCGTATCAACCTGTTCTTTTTTTGCTGCCAGGCTGTTTCGCTTCATGCGGGCGATCACATCTCTCAACGCCTTCTGCTGGTCCTGAACCGTTTCCGGTTCCGGGATCCTTGCATGAAACAGACCGGCCACGATGCGCTGTTCCTCCTCATCGGAAAATGTGCTGATGATCTGTGCCGGATTTGCTGCGCCGGATTCGTACTGCTCGTACAAAAGTGATGCTACCTTCCGGTACAATTCCTCCGTAAAATCCTCCGGTGTCACCTCACGCTTTACCTGCTCAAAAAGCTCCGGCCGATCCACCAGCCAGGTCAAAAGCAGCTTTTGCGCCTGATGATTGCCATCCTCACGTTTGTTTTTATGATTCATCCCGGACTTCGGCTGTGTGCTCTCCTGCTGCGCAGGCTTTGCGCCCAGACCCTTTGCACCCAGGGTGTACACCAGCTTACGAAGCTGTTCGTATGCGATATGATAATGCTGAGCCGTAGCGGAGATGTAGTTTTCCCGCTCAAGCTCCTCCGTAAATCCAAGCAGTCTGCGCGCCACCTCATTGTGAAACGCCGTCTTGCTCTCGGGGTCTCTCATATCATAATTCTGCTCCAGCACGCGAAGCTCAAAGAAAAAGCTGTTTTCCGCATTGTCAATACGTTTTTGATATTCTTCGGCGCCCAATGCCTTGATAAACTCATCCGGGTCCTTATAGGGTTCCATGTGGACCACCTTAGCGGTCAGTCCCACTTCCTTTAAGATGGGAATGGCACGAAGCGCTGCCTTGATACCGGCGCCGTCACTATCAAAGGTCAGATAAACCTCCTTCGTGTAGCGCTTCAGCAAGCTGGCGTGTCCTGTGGTAAATGCGGTTCCAAGGGATGCCACCGCATTGTCAAAGCCCGCCTGATGCAGTGCGATCACATCCATGTAGCCCTCGCACAAAAGCATCTGCGGCTTTTTTGTGGAACGCGCAATATGGAGCGCATACAGGTTTCTGGATTTATCAAAAATAAGGGTTTCCGGCGAATTCAGATACTTCGGTTCACCCTCACCCATGACACGCCCGCCAAAGCCAATGACTTTGCCGCGCACATCCATGATCGGAAACATTGCCCGATTCCAGAACTTGTCATGACCGCCGCGCTTTTCGTCGAAGGTCACCAGTCCGGATTCCTTTAACAGCGAATCCTCATACCCCTTATTTTTCAGATAACGGTACAGATCATCGCTGTACTTGTCCGAATAACCGAGGCCGAATCTGCGCATCGTCTCGTCGGACAGCTCTCTTTTACGGAAATAGTCATAGGCCTGCTTGCCGCGCGGGCTGCGCAAAAGCGCATAATAATACTTTGCGGCCTCTTTTTGAACCTCTAACAGGCGGCTTCGTTTATCCGCCTGCTTTTTCGCCTCAGCAGACACCTCCTGCCTGGGCAATTCCACACCGGCCCGGTCTGCCAGCTCCTGCAAAGCCTCCGGAAACGTTGCATTTTCGTAATTCATGAGAAACGTGATCACATTTCCCCCTGCACCGCATCCGAAGCAGTAATACATCTGTTTGGATGCCGACACCGTGAAGGAGCCGGTTTTTTCATTGTGAAACGGGCATAAGCCCACATAATTGCTGCCCCGTTTGTGCAGCTTGACATATTGCGAGATCACGTCCACGATATCCGAACGGGAACGCACCTCTTCTACCAGATCATCGGAATAAAAAGGCATTTTAATTCACCTGCCATGCCAATGGCACAAAATACTCATTGAATTTTGCAATTGCATACTGATCGGTCATGCCTGCAATGTAGTCACAGACCACCCGATCCTGCTTTTCGCCCGCATCGATCATACGGGTGAACTGCTGCGGCATCACTTCCGGATATTCCATGTAGTAAAAGAACAGCTTTCTGAGCAGCTCCTTTGCTTTCGCTTCCTCTGTTTTTGCCACAGAACCGCGGTAAAGATTATCAAACATAAACTGGCGCAAGCCCCGCATCGCCCCCTCCACCTCCGGAGACATACAAATATCATTTTTATCCATACTGTTGATGATGATATTATGTACCAGCGTATCCAGCCGTTCTCTTGTAGAATTGCCCAGGATCTCCCTGTATTCGATGGGAATGTCCTCCTCCACAAGGATCTTTCCACGGATGGCATCGTCGATGTCATGGTTGATATAGGCGATCTTATCCGAAAAGCGAACGATCCGCCCCTCTAAGGTATGGGGCATCAGGCTGGTCTGGTGGTTGCGGATGCCGTCCCTGACCTCCCAGGTCAGATTCAGACCCTCGCCCTCCTTTTCCAGACACTCGACCACCCGTACGCTCTGTTCGTTATGAGCAAATCCACCCTCGCACAGTTCATTCAAAACCTGCTCACCGGCATGGCCAAAGGGCGTGTGCCCCAGATCATGGCCCAGCGCGATCGCTTCCACCAAATCCTCATTCAGCCGAAGCGCCTTGGCGATGGTGCGCGCATTCTGCGATACCTCCAGTGTATGGGAAAGACGTGTACGGTAATGGTCTCCCTTCGGTGTCAGAAACACCTGTGTTTTGTTCTTCAGACGCCGAAATGCCTTGCTGTGCAGAATACGGTCACGGTCACGCTGAAAGACCGGGCGGATATCACATTGTGGCTCCTCCCTGTCCCTGCCGACGGATGCTTCATCCAGGCATGCGTAAGGACTTAACATGGTATGCTGGCGTCGTTCCAGTTCCTCTCGAATTGTCATATGCTTGCTGTTCCTTTCTTTTTCTGTAAAAAACACAAACAACAGCTCATTTACCTAGTATATATATTCCGTCTTTTTGACATATTTCCTTTTTTGTTGAATATTTTCTTCCTGATTACAGGACTACATGAGGTATGCTCCCTGAACTGCATCTGTCATGCGAAAGTTCAGGGAGCACACCTCATGCTTTCCACGACTATTTCTCCCACAAGAGATACATGATCCGTGCTGCATCTTACATGCGAAAGCACGAATCATTGCATCTCTTGTTAGTTAGTATTTGTAAATGTTATCAGCGACTGCCCGGGCGACCTTATACACCGGGCTCTCCATGCGCCGCTTCACATTCTTTAATTCCTCACGGATACGGATCTGCTGCGGGCAATGTTTTTCGCACTTGCCACAGCCGACACATTTAGAGGCTACCGTTTTGTCCTGACGCAGTGTGGTACACATAAAGTATGCCATCATGCCGCCAAACCAGCTGTCCGTATAGCTGCGGTTGTACGCCTGAAAACAGGTAGGAATGTCCACTCCCTGAGGACAGGGCATGCAATAACCGCATCCCGTACATCCAACCTTTACGCTCTTATTGATGGCTGCTTTCACACGCTCAAACACTTCCAGATCAGCCTCTGTCATCTCATGTGCCTGCGCTTCGGAAGCAATCCGGCAGTTCTCTTCTACCTGTGCCACATCGTTCATTCCGGAAAGGATCACATTCACCTGCTCGTGATTCCAGATCCATCGCAATCCCCATTCCGCCGGCGTGCGATCCGGATCAGCTGCCGCAAACTCCTTTTTTGCCGTGTCCGGAAGCTGATTTACCAGCCTTCCTCCCCGAAGCGGCTCCATGATGATGACCGGAATCCCCTTTTCGTGGGCATAATTCAAGCCGTCAATGCCAGCCTGTGTGTACTCATCCATGTAATTGTACTGGATCTGACAAAAATCCCAGTCGTATGCATCAATAAGCTCCTTGAACTTCGCAGTGCCGCCATGAAAAGAAAATCCGATATTTCTGATCGCACCGGCTTCCTTTTTCCGGCGGATCCAGTCCTGAATGCCCAGCTCCGTCAGACGTTTCCAGGTTGCAGGGTCGTTTAACATATGCATCAGGTAATAATCAATATAGTCCGTCTGCAGCCGCTCCAGTTCCTCCGCAAAATAGCGCTCCATATCTTCGATCTTCTTAATATAGTAATGAGGCAGCTTTGTGGCGATCTTGATCTTGTCGCGGCAGTCGTACTTTTTCAGAAACTTACCCAGGCACACCTCACTGCCGCCATAGGTATACGCTGTATCAAAATAATTGACACCCTTTTCTACCGCCAGCGCCATCTCTTTTTCTGCTTTTTCCTGATCGATCACTGTGCCTTTTTTCGTATAACGCAGGCATCCATAGCCTAAGATCGATAACTGATCCCCGTTTTTCTGGTTGATCCGATACTGCATATGCATTCGCTCCTTTTCTACACCACTTTCTCGTAACACAAAAATAGGAAGTCATTTCTGACTTCCTATTAATAATGCAGAAGATGGGACTTGAACCCACACGATATTGCTACCACAGGCACCTGAAGCCTGCGCGTCTGCCAATTCCGCCACTTCTGCATGTCGAACTGACAAAAGCTATTGTATCCGTTTCACCCCTATTTGTCAACCATAAATTTAAATTTTTTTCAATTTTTTGTTGAGGGGACGTTTCTTCTGTCCCGCCCATCGCCCATTGCCACGAGGAGCGCCCTTTGTCACGGGTAGAGATCATCGCATTCCGGCAGTTCAGTATGTTGTGTAAAATCCTTCGTCTGCAAATGTGAGGCAATTCTCACGAAGAAATTCTTTGAGTGCATCTTTGCAGCTGTCATCTCCATAGAAATCGGTTAGATAGTTGTAAAAATCTAAAATTTTATCCGGTGGAATGGAAAAAATGCCCAGTCCGTTTTGCATCATATAAAGGTTTACCAGAATTGTGGCAGTTCGCTTGTTTCCGTCGTTGAAAAACTGACCTTTTGCAACATAACAAAATAGTTCCAGTGCGTGGTCGATGGAATGATCACGCTTCGCTATGTCTGCAATGTTTCTAAATCTATTTCAGCCATCGGATGTTCAAAACACCATTGCCAGGCATGCTTCAGATCCACGACCGCTTCAATGTCTTCGATCTTATGTCCACCAACACTCATTCCATCGCAGATGGCCTGGGTTTCGGGAAATGTAACACCAATTCCCTCAACATTGGCAGCACGGAAGATACTTTCGACCATATATTTTTTTGCCAGCATGAGATTTTTTTGAATGTCCATAGGAATCATTTACCTGCCCAATTCTTCTTTGATAAGAAACAAAAAGGACTAAACCTTTCGGCTTAGTCCTTTTACTATACTGCGGAAGATGGGACTTGAACCCACACGGCCTTGCGGTCACAAGATCCTTAGTCTTGCTCGTCTGCCAATTCCGACACTTCCGCATCTGTCACTGTTGTCTCGCGACCTGATTATAATAACAAACCGTGAGATGAATGTCAAGGAAAAGTTTATGTTTTTTTACATTTTTTAAATCGTCTGAAAAGAATTGTAACCGTGGCAAAGGGCGCTCCTCGTGGCAATGGGCGATGGGCGGGACAGAAGGAACGTCCCCGCAACCAAAACGAACAAAAACTCCTCCTGTTTGTACTGTTTCGTATATAGACAACAATGCAACTAAAGCTTACAATATTCATAAAAGTTGTAATAATTCTATTTTCAAACGGAGGAAATGGTTATGGAAGAAAGGAAAGCCTGGCTGGATAACATCCGCTGGATGACGATCGTACTCGTCGTGATCTATCATGTATTTTACTATTATCACAACATCGGCGTGGATCCGATGTATCAGGGACTTGCACCAAACCCTGCTGAAGCGGGTGCAAAGGCTGCCGTCACACCGGTTGCTGTGTTTCTCTATTTTGTATACCCGTGGTTTATGATGCTTTTGTTTGTTGTGAGCGGTATCGTTGCAGGTATCGTTCTTCAAAAGAAGGACATGAAAGCATTCCTGGCAGAACGCGTAAACAAGCTTCTCGTACCCTCCACACTGGGCATCCTCACGCTCCAGTGGGCGGGCGGATATCTGATCTCCTTCAATTATTTCACTGCGGAACAAAAAGCCGGTATTCCCGGTCTGGTCAGATACCTCATCTATTGTGCGACGGGAATCGGTGCATTATGGTTCTGTCAGGTATTGTTTGTGTGCTGCCTTCTGCTTGCACTGATCAAAAAGTTTGACAAAAACGATAAGCTTCAGGAACTGGGAAAGAAGGTCGGTCTTCCGGCGCTCTTCCTTCTCACCATCATAGTCGTGGGCGCGGCGCAGCTTTTCAACACGCCCATCACAACCTACCGCATGTGCCTGTATCCACTGGCCTTTTTGCTTGGCTATTATGTTTTTTCCGACGAAAATGTCCAGCTGACAGTCAAAACCTACGCGCCTCTGTTTCTGGTCATTGGGATCACCGCCGACATTGCTTATATCATAAAAGATTACGGTACATACTACGCCAGCAACGAAGTGCAAAACGACCCTGTTGCGGTTGTCTGTGCATGGTTCATGGTTCTTGGCATCCTTGGAATGGCACAACGCGTATGTAATTTCAGTAACTCCCTCACATCTTACATGAACAAAGCAGGCTGGGGCATTTATATCATACATATCAATGTCATGCTGCTCACGAACACGCTGCTAAAGCCGTTTACGGCAACGCTTCCCATGGGGATCATCTATCTCATCGAGCTTGTCGCCGCCTTTGGAGTGAGCATCCCGTTATGGGAGATCTGCAGACGGATTCCCGTCATCCGGTGGCTGCTCTTAGGAATCAGGAGGAAAAAACATGTTCAAGGATAATCTCGCCATGCTTCGCAGGGCAAACAACCTCTCACAGGAGGAGGTTGCAGAAAAAGTCAACGTATCCAGACAGGCCTACGCCAAATGGGAGCGCGGAGAATCCGTCCCCGATATCGAAAAATGTGCCGATCTGGCAAGGCTGTACAATACCACCCTGGATGATCTGTACAAAGAGGAAAAGCTTCCGGACGGCCGTGCCATCATGCCCGCACCAAAAGGGAAGCATTTGTTCGGAACCGTTACGGTAAACGATAAGGGGCAGATCGTGATCCCCAAAAAGGCCCGGGAGATCATGCAGATCGGCCCGGGTGATGACCTTGTGGTGCTGGCTGACGAACAGAGCGGACTGGCACTGGTCAAAGCAGGCTGGTTTGAGAGCCATCTCATGAATATGCTTGCACAAGCAAAAGGACAGGAACCTTGATCCCTGTCCTTTTTTGATCCGGAATATTCATTTGCAGTCTCGCTCAGTTCCTACAACGTCTCCAGCTCCCTCATCCACACGTTCACCGATGCATCACTGGGCATCCGCAGATCCCCACGGGGAGAGAGGGCGATCGTTCCCACCTTCGGCCCGTCCGGAATGCACGAACGCTTGAACTGCTGGGAGAAAAATCTCCAGTAAAATTTCTTGAGCCATTTCAGGATCGTCTCATCATCGTAGCTGCCCGCAAAAGCCCGCTTTGCCAGTCGGTATACCTTTGCCGGCGAAAAACCGAAGCGCAGCACCTGATACAGATAAAAATCATGCAGCTCATAAGGTCCCACCAGATCCTCGGTCTTTTGGGAGATCTTGCCGTCCTCCGGCGGAAGCAGCTCCGGGCTGACCGGCGTATCCAGTACATCGTACAACACATCCGCAAGTCTTGCATCGCCGCAGGTATCCGCATAATAGCGTACCAGATGGCGCACCAGCGTTTTCGGCACGGAACAGTTCACCGCATACATGGACATGTGATCGCCGTTATAGGTGGCCCAGCCAAGCGCCAGCTCCGACATATCTCCGGTTCCGATGACCATACCGCCGCTCTTATTTGCAATGTCCATCAGGATCTGTGTGCGCTCTCTTGCCTGACAGTTTTCATAGGTTACATCATGCACGGACACATCGTGTCCGATATCCTGAAAATGCAGATTGACTGCATCTACGATGGAGATCTCTCGGAAAGTCGTCCCCAGACAGCGGATCATTCCCACCGCATTATCATAAGTGCGGTCTGTTGTTCCAAAGCCGGGCATCGTTACCGCCGTGATCTTTTCACGGGGGATCCCCAGCGCATCAAAAGCCCGCACCGTCACCAGCAGTGCCAGCGTGGAATCCAGTCCTCCGGAAATACCCACCACTGCGCTCTGACATCCGGTGTGCGCCAGTCGCTTTTTCAGACCCATGGACTGGATCGCAAGGATCTCCTCGCAGCGCTTCTCCCGGTCATACATATCGCTGGGAACAAAGGGTGTCGGATCCACATAGCGCGTCAGCTCCGTCTCCTTCACATCCAGGGAAAACTCCTGATAACAGTAATCCATCTGCCCTCTGCTCTCAAAGGTGGTCATGCGCCTGCGCTCTGCGCTCATGCGCTCTACATCAACCTGTGCATAGGTGATCTCGTTTGCAAAGCGGGTTGCCTGTGCCAGCAGCGTTCCGTTTTCCGCGATGACATTATGTCCGGAAAATACGATATCCTGCGTGGATTCGCCCTCTCCGGCACTGCAGTAAACATATCCGCACAAAAGCCGGGCAGACTGCCCCTTGACAAGCTCTCTGCGGTAAATATCTTTTCCGGTGGTCTCGTCACTGGCAGACAGATTGACGATCAGGTTTGCTCCCGCCAGCGCATGATAGGTGCTGGGCGGATCCGGTGCCCACAGATCCTCACAGATCTCTGCAGCCACACGAAGCGTCGGATATTCCTTACACGTAAAGATCATCCGGGTACCCATGTACGCTGACACATCCGTTGTCACGGAAACCGGAACCGGCTCCGGCATTCCCCTGGAAAAATGCCGTTTTTCATAAAACTCGCCATAATTGGGCAAATGTGTTTTCGGCACGAGCCCCAGCAGCCTTCCACGGTTGATGGCAGCCGCCACATTGTAAAGCTTTCCCAGATGTTCAAAGGGCAGTCCGACAAAGATCAGCGCATTCAGCTCCACGGTCTGTTCCATCAGCCATACCAGCGCCTCCTTTGCCTCTCGCAGAAGAAGCTCCTGCAAGAACAGATCGTTACACGTATATCCTGTCAGACACAGCTCCGGACACACGATGACGACCGCGCCCTCGCCGGCTGCTTTTTTTATTCCTTTTAACACAGATTCCCGGTTATAGAAGGGATCTGCCACCTGAATATCCGGCGTCACCGCCGCTACTTTTACGAAACCTTGCTGCACTTTGCTATCTCCTTTAACTCATCAATCTCAAATGTATAGTCTGTATTGCAGAAATGACAGTTGACATGGATCGGTTCCCCGTCATCGATCATCTCCTTTAATCCTTTTTTGCCGACACTGATCAAGGCCTTTGTGATGCGCTCCTTGGAACAATTGCAGTGGAATTGCACCGGCATTGTCTCGTTGTATTCTACGTCGAAGAAGGTCAAAACCTCCTCCAGGATGATCTCCGGCGTAAATCCGCGCTCCAGCATTTTTGTCACCGGCTCCAGTGTAGCCAGGCTGCCCTCCAGCTTACTGATGACTTCATCGCTGGTAAAGGGCATCAGCTGCACGATAAACCCGCCGGCCTGCAGTACACTGCCGTCCTTGTCCACCAGAACGCCCAGTCCCACAACGGACGGGATCTGTTCACTCGCTGCAAAATAGTAGGTCAGATCTTCTGCGATCTCTCCGGTCTGCAGATCCACCTCGCCCACATAGGGCTCCTTTAAGCCCATATCCTTGATCACACGAAGCATTCCGTTTCCCATTGCTCCGCCCACGTTCAAATGTCCGTCTGAGCGCGATGGAAGCGCCACCACAGGCACCTCCGGATACCCCTTGACATTGCCCTTGGAATCTGCCGTCACCGTCAGTCCCTTTCCGGGGCCATCCCCCCGGATCTGTAACGTCAGAATATCATTTTCGCCCTTCATCATAGCACCCATCATCGTACCTGCAGAAAGCAGCCGTCCAAGCGCCGCCGTCATGACCGGACTGGTATCATGGCGCTCATGCGCCTCCTCCACCAGATGTTTTGTTGTGACTGCAAAGGCGCGGATCGCTCCGTTTGCAGCCGTTGCTCTTACCATATAGTCATTCATGCTTCTTCCCTCTTCTTTCCCTTTTCTCTTGCTATAAAAAAGACCTTTTCACTCGTGTCATCCGGTTCCTCCCCGGTCTCAGCATCGAATACGCGCACAAACTCCATACCGCCTGCTGCAAGAAAGCCTTTCACTTCCTCCAGCGTGTAGCCCTGTTCTTCATGCACCTCGATCCGCCGCTCAAAGAGTCCGTCCTCTCTGGCAATGAACAGGGTCAGGTCATACTCATTGCGGCCGGTCTCCTCGTCAAAGAAGTTGTCCCAGATAAAAGCGGCTTCCTCTCCGCTCTCGGCGATCGTCCGGTTTCCCATCAGTTCCCGGAATTTGTAGATCGTATTCATATCAAAAATAAACAATCCGCCCGGATCCAGATAATTGTTCACAAGACGTACCGTCTGTATGAAATCCTCCCTCGTCAGAAGATAATTCATCGTATCACAGGTGCTGACAACCGCACGGACCGTTCCGTACAGTTCAAATTCACGCATATCCTGACAGAGATAAAGGATTTCCGAATCCTCTCCCTTTTCTCTGGCCTCCATCAGCATCTCCTCGGATCCGTCCACACCGATCATATCAAAGCCCGCCTCTGCCAGCAGGTTGGTCAATGTTCCGGTACCGCAGCCCAGATCCAAAACCAGTCCGTCTCTGATCGATGCTTGTTTTAATTCTTTTACAATGATATCTCTCCACTGTTCATAGGGCACATCTTCCATGAACCGGTCGTAAACACCGGCAAACCCGGTATATGCATCCATCCTGTCACCTCTTTCGACTGCACAGCGGTCTCTGTGACCATTTCCGCGCGATCCCTCTTCCAATCTTTTAAATATCGCCTTTAACTATATCATTTTTACAGAAAACTTTCTACTATTACTTGGAATCGTTCTGTATTTTTGTTACACTATCTCTAATGGATTTTTGCATTGGAGGAATATTATGGAGCAATTAGATCATCTTATCACCAAAAAGATCCGGAGTACCTACGGCAAACGTGTATTTTCCCCGATCATATATTGTATTTTTCTTATCATTGTCTGGTTTTATACACCGATGCGGTCATTGATGCATCCCATGGAGATCTCTGACCGGGCTCAGATCGAAGCGCTGGCAGCAGACGGGACGCGTTTCATATCTACCACGCTGCATGATCTGAACTTTACCGGATATACGCAAAGCCGTTTTGGCACAGTCACCGGCTATTATTACTATACGATGCGGGATGACGGCTGTTATCTCGTCATATTAAGCCCGCGTACCTGTGAGGAAGGTCTTCCCCAGATCCGTGAAGTTCATATCCGGGCTTCCATCCGCAGACAGCCGGAAAGCTATGCGCTGTTGGCCGAACATCTTTCCGACGACCTGAACTGGACAAAAAAGGGGTTTTATAACACCGTCTCCGACTGTATCATCTCCGAGCCGGGCTTTGGAAGGATCGGCAGTACCATCCTGCTGGCCTGCTATTTTATATCCGGTGTTTACGCATTCTTAAGCATCGTGCTGTTTACACTGTATGCTCTGTTCCCGGTGTTTTCCCCTGCCAGCCGGCAGCTGGGACTGTACGGAAAGCGCAGCGAGCTGCTGGCCCAGGCAGAAGAAGAACTGGCAACGCTTCCACAGCTTGCCACCGAGGACATGTATATTACGGAACACTTTTTCATTGCCTTTGCCAACAAGTCCGTGACCGTGATACCGATCAACGAGATCGTCTGGATCTACAAGCACTCCACCCTGCACAACATTTTGTGGTATCATTTCAGCATCTCGTACACACTTCACATTACGGCAAACAAGCATTTGTACATCCAGTTCCCGAAAAATATGAAGTCCGACATCGATGGTATCATCGATTACCTCTCTGAGGCAAATCACAACATTCTTGTGGGATTTAACGAAAAAAACCGCAAAGCGGTGCAGGCGATGCCCGGTGTCACGCGCTTTACGGATGGACTGATCGCATTTTTAAAGCAGAAAATATAATTCATAACAAACGAAAAAAGGTGTATCTGTTACGATTTTGCTTAAGCAGCGAGTAACAGATACACCTCTTTTTCATATGGAATAATTACCAGTTAAACAGGTTTTTGAAAAAATCACGGATCCCCTGAAAGACCTTTGCCAAAAAGCCCTGTGCATCATCCGAGTTTTTGATCTGATCATACAGAGATTTTGCCTGATCCAGCAGCGAGTCCACATCAATGTCCAGCTTGCTGATCTTAAGGAGTACGCTTGTCAGCTCATCCTTCTCATCATCTGTCATGGAAAAATCATATTTCTTCAATGCGTCTTCGATGCATTTACGGATACTGCTCTCATCCTTTAAGCCACCCTCTAACACCTTCTGCTTGACGTAAGCAATGAATTCCTCCACCTCTCCGTCGTCGGCCTCAGCGATGATATCGGAAAGCTCTCCTGTAACGACGATCTCATTCATTGCTGCATCCAGACTCTCCTCGTCCACCGGCTCTCCGGTCATCTCCGAATAAGCCTTCATCGCACCGATCAGGGCCGCTGTTCCGGAGATCGGACTCGGTCCTGCAACGATAATATCCGCATCCTTAAGACCCGCGGTAGCAAGGGCGTTCTTGTACATACCGATCGTACAATAATTGATATTCTTCGTGGATATGTTCAGTCCGTTCCCTTTTTCTCTCTTCACGATCACAACCGAAGAAAGCGCTTTGGTTCCGATCTTTTCAGCCGGAAGATACTCATCCAGGTACTGATGCTCCTCCGCGTTTGTGATGGAGACTACGTTGTAATTGTCCAGATTTGCAGCATCGATGCCCATGAGGCTCAGCACAGTGGCTTTCTGATCCGCGGAAAGATTTTCTCCCAGCGCCAGATAAGGCTTGTCATCCGCCGCGATCACAACGTTATCGTCCGCATTCACGCCGGTGGCATCAACCTCTACCTCTCCGACAGGCGCACTGTCATCATCCGCGTCATCCACGGTGATCTCGCCCTCTACCGCTTCATCCTCTGCATCCTCTGTGATCTCACCTTCCACCTCTCCTGCTGCCACAGGCATTGCAAGAGAGCAGACAGTAACTGCGGTCAATAACATCGCCAGCCATTTCTTCATACTTCTCTTTTTCATTTTTTTCCCTCCTTAGAGACGACTCGTTATCCATTCCCATACATCCGCAAATACGGTTTCACGATCCGGCTCGTTGATGAGCTCATGACGATCTCCCTCGTACAGCTTGAATGTAACATCCCTTAATCCAGCCTTTTTATATTGCTGGTAAACTCTTTTGACTCCAATGCCGGCATCTCCTACCGGATCCTCAGAACCGGAAATGAGAAAGATCGGCAGGTCATTACGGATCTGTCGGATATACGTTTCCTGATTGTCATAAGACACCGTGGAAAACAGACCGTAATACCCATTTAACGTAAAATCAACACCGCAGAGCGGGTCGCTGTAAAATTTCTTCACACGCTCAGTATCCTTACAAAGCCAGCTCTTTTCCGGCTCACTGCCATCCATACAGAATTTCGCGTAGGATCCTCCAAAGGTACCTTTTTTTACAAGGCTGCTGCGATAATGCCAGCCGCGAAACATCGCAATAAAAGCACAAAGCACCATCCCGGCACGACATACCGCGTCCGGAACACTACCGGTTCCGCAAAGAATCGCAGCATCCACATCATCACTGTGGATCGTCAGATATTTGCGCACCAGATAAGAGCCCATGCTGTGTCCAAAGATCACAAAGGGCAGATCCGGATAGACACGTTTTGTGATCGCCGTAACCTGGTGGATATCAGCAACTAAGGTATCGGAAGGCTTCGATTTACAAAAATAGCCCATATGCGCCTCGTCGCGTACAGACTGACCATGTCCAAGATGATCATGTCCGATGACCAGAAATCCCTTCCCGGTCAAAAACTCGGCAAACTCCTCATAGCGACCAATATATTCCTGCATTCCGTGTACAAGCTGGATCACTCCGTGTACCGCCCCGCCATCAGGCAGCCAGCGCACACCATGGATCTTTGTCTTTGCATCCTTTGATAAAAAATGAAAATCTTCTCTTATCATGCGACGCCTCCTGTATTATCCGCATTTTTTCTGTATGTACCCAGGTTCTCCATTGCCCCTATATGCATAGGTATTGTGAACTAAAACCCTTGAAAAGTCAACCTCTATTTTTTTTACCTGTCAGGCGTAATGCGTGATCACGATCTGAACCATACTCCTGCCCTGATAATGATTGATCTGCGGATAGTAAACAAACGAGAACCGGATCTGTTGGGGACGGCCGCAAAGCATCGCATCCACCTGTTCCTTCCCGTATTTCTTTCTGTAATGATTCAAAAATTCCTCTGCATCGCCAAAATATAGCGCATCCATACTCCCGTTCCCACAGACAAGCTGCAGTTTTAACATCTTACGCTCTCTTCCAATATAGAAGGCACGTCTTGCAGACAGCTCCCGGTCAGCAAAGACAGGCTTTTCATTTCCGTTGCCACAGGGTTCCAAAACCGCCAGCTGTTCGATCAAAGGCTGGCTGATATAGGTTAACGGCATCGGCACATCAATGCAGATCTTTTCTGTCAGATCCGCCTCACTCAGTCCTGCATCCGCATTTAATGCATCATCAAACGCCCGCAGCTGCTCTTTGGCGATGGAAAGCCCCGCCGCCATTGCATGGCCGCCAAATCTGATCAAAAGCTCCCCCACCCGGCTCAGCTTCTCATACATATGATACGGAGGAATGGATCTTCCGGAGCCCTTGATGCAATCCTCCGCATCGGTCAGCACAAAGGTCGGACGGTAATAACGCTCTCTAAGCCTTCCTGCGATGATGCCTGCCAGACTTTCATGGCACCCCGGCAGATAGACAACCAGCACCTGCTTTTTCCACAGTTCGCCTTTCTCCACCAGCTCGATCGCCTGATCCACGCCCTTTGCAGTCAGTTCCTTTCTGCTCTCATTTAATGCGACCAGCTCCTGTGCCAGCAAAGCGGCATGGGCGGGATCCGTTGTAAGAAGCAGCTCCAGCGCTCGCTTTGCGGTATCCAGCCGCCCCGTCGCATTGATGCAGGGGCCAAGCACATAGCCGATATGATAGGCTCTAAGCTGCTCCGACTCCAGACCGCTTTGCCGGATCAACGCCTGCAGACCAATATGATCCGTATGCCGAAGTGCCTCCAGCCCCAGGGCTGTGATGGTGCGGTTTTCATCCCTGAGTTCCATCACATCTCCCACCGTTGCAAAGGCAGCGTAGGGCAGATAGCTGACAGCATCTGCTTCTCTTCCAAGCGTTCGGTACAGCAGCCAGAGCAGCTTCCACGCCACAACCGCTCCACAGATTCCGGAAAAAGGATAGGTACAACCCGGCTGTTTCGGATCAACGATCACATCCGCAGGCGGCAATACCGCTATCGGCTGATCTCCTTCCCATTGAAGCGGCACTTCATGATGATCCGTCACAATGACTGTCAGCTGCAGTTCCTTCGCCAGGGCGATCTCTTTCGCAGCGGCGATCCCATTATCACAGGTCAGAATCGTATCACATCCGTCTTCATATGCCTCGCGGATCAGCTTCTCGCTCAGACCGTAACCGTCATTGACGCGATGGGGCAATGTATGATCCACAACTGCGCCGCATGCACTCAGTCCATGATATAAGATATAAGTAGAGAAAATGCCGTCAATGTCATAATCCCCGATGATCCGAATCTTCCTTTTCTCACGGATCTTCTGTTGTAACAGCGCTGCTGCTTCTGCAGCACCTTTCAGCAAGGCCGGATCATACAGATCACTCCTCTTGGGCTGAAAATAGGCATCCAGCGCTTCCTTTCCGGTCACCTCCCGGTTTCTCACGATCCGTGCGATCACCGGATCCACTCCATACATCTCCCCGATTCCCTGAAAGTCCGCTGACTTTGCCAGAACCACCCACTTTTCGTCTCTCTTCATAGAACATCCTTTATGACATCTAACAGATACAGGAAAGGGAAGCCTTCAAAAAAGACTCCCCCTTAGCATTTCCTCACTAGTAAACGATACGGTTACGACCGCCTTCCTTGCCTTTATACAGCTTGTCGTCCGCGATCTTGATATTTTCATCCAAGGACAGCTGAAAATCGTATTCCGCCAAACCAAACGTCATGGTCACCTTATGATTTTCTCCCTCATAGGGAATGTCCAGGCGATTGATATTTGTCTGAAGCATTGACAATACGGTACAAGCATCATCACCATTCATGTTTTCAAACAAAAACAGGAATTCCTCGCCGCCCCAGCGGGCAACTGCTCCGATCCCGTGCATTTCATTCTTGAACATATTCGCCAGAGCCTTCAGCACTTCGTCCCCGCATTCATGTCCGTAGGTATCATTGACATGCTTAAAAAAGTCGATGTCACCGATGGCAACGGAAAGAAACTGCAGTTCACTTTTGTTAAACTTTTTCAGGCACTTCTCCACATGCTCCAGCATGCGAAAACGGTTCCACACCTTTGTCAGCGGATCCGTAGATGCCACCCGGCGAAGCTCCTTATTATAATCCTGCAGTCTACTCTCCATCTGAAAAGCATCTTTCGTAAAATAAATTCCGACAAACAGCACGGTCGCACACTCTAATACCACACTGAGCACATACAGATAAGGCGACAACCCACCCAGCATATCCGTGGGCTCTATCGGCAGACCATTGATCCGTCCAAAATACAGCGCCAGCCGCACAATATATAAGATCAGGATCGTGACCGCGGGATATTTCCGATCGATCATAAGATCCACCAGAATGAGGGCAAAGATAAAATGCTGCACGCCGGTGCCCTCCCCAAAGATCACGTAGAACATCACAACCCACATCAGCGTATTGATATTCAGCAAAAAGAACGCCGGGATCATTTTATCCTGATAAGTGCAGTAAAGGCCATACGCATACAGGATCATGAACAACACCGCAAACATCACCAGATACGGATGCTTCATGATCGCAAAACCAATACCTGCAAATAACAGATATAACATAAAAAGGAGACAGGAGATACGAAGTACCACCGCTACCTTCGGCGATTCATTTTTGTTTTGAGGTTCTTGAAAGATCAGCTCTTTGGCTTTTGTAATTAATGTCACAAATGTGACCTCCCCTAAAGATATCTAAAACTATTTTATCACATTAGTTTTCAGATTACCACACTTTTTCCCTTTTTTGCACATTCTGCGGAACCTTTTTTTGATATTCGGATATAATAAAGCGATGATATAATGGAGTTTTTGCATGAAACAGTTATATGCGATGCAGGAAGCCACCGATACGGGTTCCCTGCAGGTCAACGTGACCTCCCGGCTGCAAAATACGCCAATCAAGGGAGCGACGATCACACTCAGCTATACCGGAGATCCTGATGTCACGCTGGAATCGGTACAGACCGATGAATCCGGTCAGACACAGGTGCTCACTCTGGATGCCCCACCGGTCGAATACAGTCTGGATTCCTCCCAGGAAAACCAGCCTTTTTCCCTCTATACCATTCAGATACGCGCGGAAGGTTACCAGCCGCTTAATATTTCAGGTATTGAAATTTTTTCCACGATCAAAGCGATACAGAATGTAGCGATGACTCCGCTGGACTACGCCGGAAGATTTCGCGAGAGTATTGACATTCCGGTCAACACCCTGTTTGGCGATTATCCTCCAAAGATTGAGGAAGCCGAGATCAAACCCATAGAGGAAAGCGGCGAAATCGTCTTAAGCCGTGTCGTCATTCCGGAATTTGTTGTTGTCCATGACGGTCCGCCTACTGACTCACGCGCCAACGACTACTATGTGCGCTACAAGGATTACATCAAGAATGTGGCATCCAGTGAGATCTATGCCACCTGGCCGGATGCCTCTATCCGCGCCAACGTATTGGCCATCATGTCCTTTACATTGAACCGCGTATTCACGGAATGGTACCGAAACAAAGGCTATAACTTCACGATCACCTCATCCACCGCCTACGACCAGAAATGGTCCTACGGACGCACGATCTACGATCCGATCTCCCGGGTTGTAGACGAGATGTTTGAGAACTATCTCTCCCGGCCCAATGTGATCCAGCCGATCCTGACACAGTACTGCGACGGAAGGACTGTCAGCTGCCCGAACTGGCTGTCTCAGTGGGGCTCCAAATATTTAGGTGATCAGGGCTACACAGCCGTTCAGATCCTCCGTAATTACTACGGAAACAGTATCTACATCAACTCTGCCGATGAGATCTCCGGCATCCCGTCCTCCTGGCCCGGATATGATCTGTCCGTCGGCTCCAGCGGCTCAAAGGTCCGCCAATTACAGCAGCAGTTAAACCGGATCCATCAGAATTATCCTGCGATCCCGACGGTTACTGCTGACGGCATTTTCGGTCCCGCAACCCGGGATGCTGTGCGCAAATTCCAGTCTGTATTCGGCTTACCTGCCACCGGTATCGTTGATTATCCGACCTGGTATAAGATCTCTGAGATCTATGTGGCTGTCAGCCGCATCGCCGAACTGGTATAGCTTCTTTTCAGCCACAATAAAAAGCGTCCGCGAAAAACGGACGCTTTTTTCTGTGCGTTTGAAAATGTGATATGTATTATTCACCGAGGATCTTCTTAATTGCTTCCAAAACACGGTCTGCCTGAAAAGGCTTAACAATAAAGTCCTTCGCACCACTCTGAATTGCCTCGATAACCATTGCCTGCTGACCCATTGCAGAACACATTACAACGTTTGCCCCGGGATCTGCTGCCTTGATCATCTTCAGACTCTGAATTCCGTCGCAGTTAGGCATTGTGATATCCATGGTAACCAGATCCGGTTTTACTTCTTTATATTTAGAAAGTGCCTCGTTACCGTCAGCTGCTTCGCCGGCAATCTCGTAACCACCCTTGGTCAAAATATCCTTCAACATCATCCGCATAAATGCTGCATCATCTGCGATCAAGATTCTCTTAGCCATCTCTTATCCATCCTTTACTATTTCTATTTCGTATTACTGATATTCGATTCTGATCTGTATTCTTTCGATCAATAGGGACGTGCATATTTTCGCACATTCCACTACTTTCTTCATTCTACACAATGTTTCCCCTTTTTGCAAGATGTTTCTGAAAGATTCTCCTTTTTGTACAAAGTTTTTGCATACACGGAACAAGTATGCTATTCTATTGTTAAATGATCACATAAGAACAGAGCGATCTGTTGATCAACATTGTGAAAAAGGAGAATATGTATGCATTCATTTCAGCCCTACCCCGCAGA
>JAQYOU010000004.1 GCA_028727105.1 bacterium | reverse complement strand
TCGTTCGACTTGCATGTGTTAAGCACGCCGCCAGCGTTTATCCTGAGCCAGGATCGAACTCTCATGTTCAATTCTCTGTCCAGTTCTGCGCTAACGCATTCCTGTCCGTTTGTGTGTCTTACTTAAAAGACTTTACTGTTTATAGGTTGTAGTTTATACTACGCTAAAAATTTCACTCGCCTGACTGCTTTCGCAATCTGGCTTTTTAAGAAATCTTCAGGGTTGGTTATACTGTTCAATTATCAAGGTTCTTCTTTATTTGTTCTCAGCTTTCGACACACATTCATGCTGTTTGCTGACAGCTTGTTTACTTTATCACAGTTTCAAACATTTGTCAACAACTTTTTCCAATTTTTTCAACTTTTTTTAATTTCTTTGTTTTTGTTACTTTCATTCAAATTGTGAATTGTCTTTTCAGCCAATACAACTACTTGAATTGTTTCTAAATTGTCTTTGTTGTTTTGCTGTTGTTTTCTGCAACGGTTAGTATATTACCACCTTTCAACAAGCTTGTCAACAATTTTTTCATTTTTTTCATCTGCTGCATTCTTCTAACAGCAACGCATCACATCCGGCTGCTTCCCAGACAAGTTTTCCTTCCTTTACTCTAAAATGCCGTCCGCTCCAGAGATCCACATACTCCTCAGCTTCCAGAAGCGCCTCTTCTCTTCCCGGCACGATTACGTTCTCTGTCTTGTCTTTCCAGTGAAAAACTGCCAGAAGCTGCTTTTTGTTTCGATGTGCCTCAAACAAATAAGACGCCGAAGTTCCTGCGGATTCAACCGGACAAAATACAATTTGGAAAGCGGCGATCTCGTTTATTTTCTTATTTCCAGAAAACAGCTTTGCACGTTCTCTCGCTTCCTCGCGCTCATAATCATCGCTAAGCATCATAACCGTTCCCGCTATGACAGCTGACGTATACCTTGCCCTAGCTTCTCCCTCTGTGCTGTCACGATCCATGCAAAAACTACGCAGCAGGCAGATATGATCCGGGTCGTTAAACCGGTAAAGTCTGCCATTCTGCCACCATGCGTATGTCTGCGCATTCAAAACATATTCCACATCCTCATTTGTACCGAATGCATCGCAGGAAAAACGTCTCGCATGTCCATACCCGCAGGGAAACAGCGGCGCGATTGATAAGCTGATAAAAAACGGTCTTCCTGTTTTTTCGGGTGACAGACAGTCTGTCAGGAAGCGATAGCCCTGCGTCAGCGCCTGACGACCGGTTCTCACGGATGCATCCCAGTGACTTCCCTCCATACCGCCATGGGACAGGAAATCAAATTTCACATAGTCAAATCCCCACTGAATAAAGCGGTCTAATTTCCATTGCATCTGCTGCTTCCAGGTCGGATGTGTTACATCCATGGCAATGGCACCGTCCACCCGCTGCAGAAATCCTCCATGTGCGTCTCGCATAAGAATTTCTCGGAAAAAATGACCCGGCGCACCGGGAATCTCTGCATCAGGATTTTTCCCGAAAAAGGCAAACGGTACATCATAAATTCCGACCCGCTGCCCGCTTTCATGCAATTCTGCAACAATCTGCTTTAACACATCCTCCGATATTTGATGCCATCCGGCATCCAGATTCACATACGTAACTCCCTGATTGCAGTAACCGGCCGGCTGCAGCGTATCCCGCAAAAATGCACCCGTCTTTCGGAAATTTTCTTCGTTCAGCCGAAATGCAAGACCGGCCCAGCTGTTAAAGCCAAAGGGAACACCGTCCTTCCACTCCAACGGCTTTTGTTCTGCTGCGATCAGATCGCCGTACTGCTCCAGAAGACATCTGTAATCCGCTCCATACAAAATATAAAAGCGAGAAGAACAAACCTCTTTGCCGCACACCGTCCCATGCAGATTTGCATCATGTGTTCCATCATCTGCCACTCCGCACTGAAGATTCAGTGTCTTCGCATCTGTAGCGGAACAGGTGACCGCATTCTTCCAGACATCAAAATCAGCAGCACCAAGCAAAAGACCTTCTCTGCTGTCCTCCAGAAACAGCACACTCAGATCATAACTTCTTCTTCCTGCCCGAAGCGGTACCGCCTCATACCGAAGCCACATCGTATTATCATAGGGAACAAGAAGCATCTTTGTCCAGATACTCTTCCATAAAGCACAGGTATTATCTTTATCCGCATGGACAACAAGCGGAGTCAGTGAGCGGGTTTCTGCCATTTTTCCATCCATCTCACTCAATACGCAGCAAACCTCAGCTGCCTCATATTCTGACTTTTTCACAGACAGACATTCCGTCAGCATCAAACCGTTCGTATCCTCAAATACAGCTTCTATTGTGCCTTCTCCCGCTAACTCCTCCAGTTTTATCAGATTTGCAGAGCGTGTGTCAATTTTTCTTCCGTCTGCGTGCTGAGCCTGTGCATGACCGCACAGCACGGTCTTCCCTTCCCACACCAGTTCAAAACACCCCTGTTGTGCATATTTCCACCGAATCATTTCTTTCCTCCTGCTTATATTTTTTATTATTGAATCCAAACAGTTCCTGTAAAGAAATCCATTACCGGATCAAATCCGCCGTATCAGGTCATTAACAGCGAAAACTGATACAGAATTCTGGAAAGCTCCCCGTTTACGGCATCAACACCCTCTTTCGTCGTATACCAGTTCTCCTTTGTAATGTTTTCCATTACAGATGGGCAGACCAGTATTTTTGCCTCGGGAAATGCCTTCTGATAATACATCAGACTTCTGCGCGCATGTACATTTCGGCAGCACAGGATTGCCTTTCGGATCACAAGTCCCATGCTGTTTGCAACTCTTCTTGAATTAAGCGCATTTTCCCAGGTATAGGTAGCCTGATCTTCTCTTAGTATCGCCGACTCCTGCACACCGTTTTTCACAAGAACATCTTTTAAAAATTCCCATTCTGTTTCATACATCTGACCATAACGCTCTGCTTTGTCCTGCACACCCGCAAAATGGCCTGTCAGGGTACTGAATCTTCCGCTTGGCAGAATATACGGTGCCAGTCCTTGTCTGTACAATGCAGCTGCACGCTCTGCATTCTGCGGATATGCATTTCCCGGAATCCAGATAATATCTGCCTTTTCAGGCTCGTCCTCTGCAAAAATATACTGTGTCACTTCCTCTCGAAATGATAAAAAATCCATCTGTCCGCAACCACCCTTTCCTTCACTCCCCGGCCTTGCTTTCTTTTTCCGGGTCAAATTACAGCAATTGCTACAGCAATTGCACATAGACCGTTTTACTGTAACCGCTTTCCACCCGTACCGGCGGTTTTGTATAGCAGCCCCAGGACAACTCCGGATAATTGAATTCGCTGTCAATGATAAACGCGGAATCCCCCTCCGAATCTCCGTTATAAATGAGAAAATGATCAATAAATACATAATCACCCATGGCACCGGGCATATGTTCTCCTGCAACCTCGATTTTTAGCTCATGCTCTCCTTCCTGCAGATCCTTCACAGAAAATACAAGCCGTCTATACTCCTTCTCATATCCTCTTGCAGCTCCCACAGTCTGCTGACGGGCACCCAGATTGATGCGTTCATCCGCCAGGACTCCGTCTACGTAAACCCTTGCAAATCCTCCGATGAGATCGCTGGCAGACACGAACGCCGCCCCCGTTCCAAAAAATCGCAGCGTACAGGTATCACCCGCTTGCTTCGACCAGGTTTCCGTACCGCAAAGCGAGCGGTTTTTCGTATCCATCTTTATCCAGCTTCCTTCATAAACCAGCCTCGGATCACGGTCATTTACCACCAGCTCCGGTTTATGCTGCAGCCGGATCCGTACAGAATCACTTCCGTCCGAATATGCCGCAAAACCATTTGTCCCATCTGTCAGAACCGCTTTGGTGATATAGGATTTCATACTGCAAAAATCCCTGGTTCCCCGATCACCCGGATCATAGGGGCCGAACAGCACCATATCCTGCTCATCCTCCTGATATTCATGAACCGGCTTTTCATCCGGCTTTGTCGTTTCCGTACTGCTGTGTTTTGCAGCGGTACCGTGATTTCGCCCGATATGCCACTCCGGATAAACACTCCATTCTCCCTTTCGATCCCAGGTAAGCGTATCCAGACGGTGCGGTACAAGAAAGAAAATACCAGCCTCTTCATATCCGCCGCTGTCCGTATCATCACCGATTCGCATTGCCACTTTTCTGGGACTCGGATACGGCATATCCGTAACCGTATATACGACTTTCAGAAGTCCTTCTGCGTCAATACTCATATCAAAGCGAACGCCTACTCTGCCATAGTGTCCGTTTACATGAAATACTGCGGCATCCGTCATCTCCCAGCAAAACGCATCCCGCTCCCAATTTTCCAGCGCAAGGCCCGTCAGATGCAGATACGGTCCTCCGGTCATAACAAGATTTCCATCCCTCGTGCCGGAAAGAAACAGTCCGCTTCGCTGATCCAATGTATACGAAAAACCGTTTCCAGAAATCACTATCCGGTCTTCCTGTTGTGTTACCTGGGGCACCATGCCTGTCAAAGAAGGACATACCGGATCTTCCTCTCCCAGCACAAAGGCCTCCTCATTAACATCATAGCCGAATGCGTCAAAGAATGTCAGCTCCAGCCGGTTCTTTTCACAATACGCCTCCGAAAGAATAATCTCACCCGTTTCACGCGGCGAAACAGACGGAGCCATCATACTGCCCTCCCGGCGATTGCCCTCTGAATCCGTTACCGCCCATAAAATCTTCATCTGCGCAAAGTCGGTATGGCAGAAACGATTCTCGGCCACAAATGCAATCTTTCCGTCTCTCGGATACGGTTTTCCTTTCAGACAAACCGGAGAATATGCCTTTCTTACATGATAAAATTCGGGCTTCTTTCTTCTCCACCCATCAATAATGCCCCACTGCGGCTGAAACAGATTTCCCTTGCGGATATCGTCGATTCCTGCCCAGATCGCACATCCCAGAGCACCCTTCGTTTCATACAGACGATTATAAAAATCGCGTATGGTTATTCCCCAGAAGTCACGGACACCCGGATCTCTCTTCAGGTCATTTCTGCAGTAGCACGGAATATGCGTCGATTCATCGTGCAGCACCGGCCATTCCCACGGTTCATGCTCACTGCGGTTAAAACTATCCACCAGCGCAGTCGGACTCTGATCCCAGGATGCATAATGCATACTCCAGATATCCGCCCGGTCGTCATCCTCCTTCTGCGTAATCGGATAACTGAAAATCGTCAGCCTCGAAGGGTCCTCCTCATGGGCATAGCGATTCTCCAGTTCAAAATTGCTTCCCCATATGCTTTCATTGGCAAGTGAATAGAGAATCACACTCGGATGCGAGCGGTCCCGCTCAATCATTTCCGAAAACTGCCCAAGAAACGCTGCCGTATAAGCCGGATCATTCTGTCTGCAATCCGTTCCCTGTCCCAGAAATGCTACCGCAATCTCATCTTCTACATAAATACCGTATTCGTCACAGAAATCCAGAAAATCCGTTCTCGGCGGATAATGACTCGTGCGGATAAAATTGACATTTGCTTCTTTAAACAGCTGTACATCCCTGCGCGCCAGTTCTCTGCTGATGGCGCGTCCCGTAACCGGATGAATATCATGATGATTCACGCCATGCAGCTTCAGCTCCTGCTGATTCAAAAAGACCTGATTTCCCCGCTTTTTCAGCATACGAAAACCGATTCGTCTGTGCGTTTTTTCCATGACGCTGCCATCTGTGATGACTTCTGCCGTAAGCGTATAAAGATATGGATGTTCACAGTCCCACTTTAAAGGCTTCGAAACCGAAAAATCGTATGACGTATCCGCATTATCCTGCATCTGCACAGTTCCAAGCTCCCGCGTATTCCCGGACGGATCTGTCAAAAGGAATCGAACAAGTGCCGCCGTTCCCTTCAGACCGGCATACACCCGCAAAACCGCATCTTCACACGCCGCATCCAGAATCGTATCTGCATGCAGCCGAAACAGATATGTGTGCGGCAAGCGTACCAGTATAATATCTCTTAGAATACCACCTTTATGGAACTCGCAAACATCATCGTTCTTATCGGTAACACCAATCGTCAGACGGCTTGTTTTTCCCGCAGCCGTATAGTCCGTAATGTCGCAGTCCCAGCTGACAAATCCGCCGTAGTGATCCATCATATACTGTCCATCCACAAAGACGCGGCCATAACAGTTTACTCCGTCAAATCGAATCATAATGCGGCTGTCCTTCCAGTCATCCGGGATATGGATATCCTTTGCAAATGCGTATTCCCTGTCAGGTGCATCCACCTGCATCGGAAGTCCGATCTTCTCCCAGCCGGACAGATCCATATCCTTTTTCCAGAATTCCTGAGGCGGATACAGATTCATGCTCCAGTCCTCTTCCAAAAGATTTATCGACACGTCCCCGCTTCCCATCGTTTCATCCGGAAGCGGAATCACAACCGGACGCGGCCAGATTCTTTTATTCATAGTTTTATTCATAGTAGTATCTTCCTCATACTTTCTTTTCACGTGATGTAAGATGCCCGACCAGCTTTCCCCGGCTGCCTGCTTTCTTTATAATTGCAGATACAGGCGCACGATTCAGTTTCTTATTGTTTTTCAAAAAACGGATCAATGTAGCAATCCACAAAACCGGCCAGAAAAGCAGGACTCTTCCCGCTTTTGGAAAATTAATATGCATCTGATGATGAAATTCTCTTATGTATGCAGTCAAGGAATCTCCATCCATGCCTACCATACGTTCCGATTCACTGTAGCCAAATTCTCCCGCATCAAGGATATCACGAAGCAGCGCATCCACCACTTCCCGCTTAGACGAATCCGGCAGATTTTCAGCCGGAACAGGGCTTTTTTCCTTGTCCAGTCCGAGATATTGTACACAAATTTCTGTCACCGCTTTTGCAAACCTTACCGTACCGCTCTCACAAACCATTCTCCAGAAATCCTGTCTGGCCTCTGCATCATTACACTGTTCCCACAGCACAACCCAATCGCATAGATTTCTCAGTCCAAATCCGCTCCCGACAAAATGTAACAGCATATGAATCAGCAGATAGAAACCCTGCCAGGCCGTTTCGTATACATAAACCTGCAATCCCTGACAATCTGCCTTCTGACAGTGTCGACTGCTTCCCTTCTGCAGCTTTTCCAGATACTGATTCAGATGCTTTTCCTTAAATTCCTCTGTCCATGTCGTATGAAGCTCCACTTCTTCATTTCGCTCAGAAAGCAAAACAAAATGGTGGTTGGCATGCCATTCCTTCGAAAGCCGGAATCCATTTGCGCACAGAATTTGTACTGCCCGCTCCACAGCCTCCCGATTTTCTACAAACAGGTCAATATCCGTTGTCTTTCGATACTCCGCAACCGGATACAGCCTTGCAACAGCACATCCCTTCAGCGTTACTGCTATAATCCCTTCCTTTTCCAAAAGCCCGGTAAGCCTTGCATTCAACGCCTGTAATTGAATCCCCTTCTGGATTGTTCTTGCTGTTTTCGATTCCACCGTCAGCTGCTGCTTTTGCGAAAGCCTGTCCAGATCCAAAACAGGCGTAAGCAGCGCCAGAACTTCATGTCTGTCTGCAAGCGTTATTACCTGCTCCCAATCTTTTTCGGTTAGTGACAAAGCTGTGACAGGGCTGTCCGTCTGCCGCAGGCTGAGTTTTAGAGAATGAAGAAGTGTGAGTTCCGTTTTATTAAATAATGAAGAAATTGATGTCATAGTGACCTTCCTGCTTAAATATCTTTATCTTAATACATCTTAATACGCAATTCAAGTAAACTACCCCAAAGTTCATTATAGGTCAAATCCAGACGAGTTCTGTATCAGTTGCGTTCTGCCAAAACACGACATTTCTTGTGATAGAATGCGATACCATATTTCAGAATCTTCTGACAACCCTTGCGTTGCAGCTCTTGCATGTAGTTCTTATCGTCGATTTGCTGCAGTGCCTCGCAACAATCTTTATCAAGTCCTTTCTCTGTTTTGCTGTACTTTAACTCGATTACAATGCCAATTTTTGAGCCATTTTCGTTAGCTTCAATGAGAATGTCGCTAAATCCATCACCTGATTCTTTATTGGAGGTAGCTTTCCAACCGTCTCGATATCCGAAGATTCCAATTAGCAATCCGTGGTAAAAATTTTCGCGAAGTGATTTCACAAAGGAATCGCGGATACTTACTGTTTTGCTCATATATTCTGTTAACAAACGTTCTACAGTTCTTGCATCCGATGCCAACATTGCAGTACAAAAGCTTCTCAACAGCTCACTATTCTCGGAAACATTCTTGCCAAACAACGTTAATACCCTTTTTACAAAAATGTTTCGAATCTCCCGGTTTGGAATTGCAAGATGATAGCGACCATCGCTTTCTTTCTCTCGTTGTGTCAGGTACCCGGTCATAAAAAGTGTACTCCATAAATTATCTATGTTCAAATACAACTCCTTATATGTGACCATCTCATCTACATATTTGACAACGGTATCTCCATTTACCAAATTTTCAAGCTCTGTTTTCGTAAGCATTCCCGGATCATCAATACTATCAACAAAATGATCAATCACATCATTTCCGCTAGTATTCATCCAATAGTTTTGAAACGCTACATCTGGATCGTTGTAATGATCATAGCAGTAATTGACAACATCCCAAGGACAGTATACATCTGCATTGCCAAAATGATAGCCGTCATACCACTCCTTGACTCCATCAAAATGATTTTCTAAGTTGTAATACCGAAGCATTTCCCGAACCTCGTCATTTGTAAAGCCAAAAGCCTCGTCAAATGCGATATCCGTAATGGAATATACCTTAAAATTGTTAAGTCCTGTAAAAATGCTTTTCTTTGCAATACGCAGACATCCTGTCAGCACCGCAAAAGCAAGGCTTTCGTTTGTCTTTAGCACATTGCCAAACAGATTGCGCATTAGAAGTACCATCTCATCGTAGTAACCGTGTTCATAAGCTTTCGCCAACGGCACATCGTACTCATCAATCAATACAATGACCCTCTGCGAAAAATGGATTTCCAATAGCTCTGTAAGCTCCTGAAGACTATTCACGAGCGTCGCATCATCCATATCTTTTTTTAAAAGTTCCCGAAACAAATCCTTATCCACATCACTTAAGATATCGCTTGTCAAAAGAATTTGAAATCGTCTGACCTCGCGATTGATTCTTTTGACAAGTTGAGATCGAGCCTTGGCGTAAGACTCTGCCTCAATGCCTTTGAAACTAATCGAAATCACAGGATACTTTCCCATATACTGATCACACAGCTCAGTATTTTGTGAGATATGCAGACCTTCGAATAGAGAGGAATCCGTACCAATCTCAAAAAAATGCTTCAGCATGCTCATGTTAAGTGTTTTTCCAAAACGACGCGGACGCGTAAACAAAGTCACCTTACACTTTCCGATAAGAACCTGTTCAATCAGCGATGTTTTGTCCACATAGTAATATCCATCTTGACGAATTTCTTTAAAATCTTCAACACTAACTGGAAGTGCTAACTGTCTTTCCATAATAACCCCTCCTTCTGTGTACCATTGTACACGACAACCTATTGTTTTTCAATGTCAAAAATAGGGGCACCAAAAATCGTAATGATTTCTGGTTACAATTCACGGGAGGTTACGAAACGCCCACTCGGTGATGGCTTTGCTATAAGCACTGGCGGTACCAGAGAGAGCGAGACTGAACAGTTCTTTGTTTGATGCTCGGCTGACGAATGTTGGTCAGAAGGATTATAAGGAAATTCCAGAAACGTATGTAATTTTCATTACGGGGAATGATGTACTTAAGGCAGGATTGCCGATCTACAACATTGAAAGAGTGATTCTTCAGACACAGACACAATTCGGTGATAAGGCGCATATTGTGTACGTGAATGGTACTTATCGCGATGAAGATCCTGTTGGAGAACTCATGAGTGATTTTCATTGTTCTGATTACAGAGAAATGAAAATCAAGACACTTGCTAATATGGTTCAGTATTATAAGGAAGATCCGAAAGGAGTGGATAAAATGTGTGAATTAATGGATAGAATTGCGGAAAGTAGAGCGGTGGAAGTCAGAATTGAAAACGCTTTAACAATGATTGCTAAAGTAACGAGAATGCGGTGCGCATTTTTCAATTCCAACTGGGAGTGCCAACTTTTTCTCCATACAACC
>JAQYOU010000003.1 GCA_028727105.1 bacterium | reverse complement strand
GGCTGGGAGCCTGAGCGTATGGCAAAGCTGGACGAGCTGTTTGAGATGTATCGTCCGGTAACAAAGGAAAAACTGTGGGAGAATCTGCAGTACTTCTTAGAGGCACTGATGCCCGTATGTCATGAGACCGGTATCAAGATGGCGATCCATCCGGATGATCCGCCGTGGGATATCTTCGGACTGCCGAGACTGCTTGTGGACAAGGAATCCATCGGACGTTTCCTGAAGATGGTGGACGATCCTTACAACTGTCTGTGCCTGTGCTCCGGATCACTTGGAGCAAACAAGGATAACAATGTGCCGGATATCATCCGTACGTATTGTGACCGTATCGCATTCGCACACATCCGAAACGTCAAACATTTTGATAACGGAGATTTCACAGAGGCATCACACAGAGATTGTGACGGAGATACACAGATCCTTGAGATCATGCGTGCATATCATGACTGTGGCTTTGACGGATATATTCGCCCGGATCACGGACGTCATATCTGGGGAGAACAATGCCGTCCCGGTTACGGACTCTACGACCGCGCTCTCGGCATCATGTACATGTGGGGCTGCTGGGATATGCTGGAGCGAGAAGCAGGAAAGATCTGATATTATTTTCAAAATGAAAACATCTATTGTTTTTTCAACAAAAACAATAGATGTTTTTTCGTTTTAGTGGTATGATAAATAAAAATGCATTCAAGGAGGGATGAGTCAATGGCATTGGCACAGGTGAAAAAAAACCACGAAATAACTTACACATTGAGTGATGCAATGGATGCTTTGCTCATGAAACTGGATGAAGCCATAGACGATATGGAAAATGAAAGAGTACAGGATTTGGACGAAGCCTGGAAAGAGATTGATTCCATATAAAGGGGTGTTATGGGAGTTAAAAAGTATAAGGTAGTAATTGCTGAAAGCGGAAAAATGGACGTAAAGCAGAAAAAGCAGTATATTTTGCGGCAGTTTAAGTATCGAGAGTATGCAGAAAATTTTTCCAAAATGATAAAAAACGCAGCAAAACAATTGGATACGTTGCCGACAGGTTATGATACAACGGGTTTTCAGTATCGTGGATATGATATTTATATGAAGTCACAAAATAATCATTTGCTATTTTACACAGTAAATGAGGAATTGTTGACAGTTACAATTTTGCGTATCTTACAGGATGGTATGGATTGGGAAAGGATTATTAATCAGTGGATAAAACGGAATTCCTAGATAGATTGTAGAAATTGAGTGTGCATTTATTATTTTGCAGCCCGATGGGACATAATAATTGTTTCACCGGGCTGTCGTACGTCATATACCAGGTAATTACGGTTCCAGCTTGAATACCGGGTCGGCAGGATAGCCCCCGGCGCATTTTTGCATGGCGCGCTGGATGGAGTCTCTGGATTCTCCCCAGTCCTTGTCCTTATTGCGATAATCATTTTTCTCCACAAACCATGCCACATCCTTTTGCACGCGCTCCATGTTCTCCTGCATCATGGCAAAAATCTGCGGGTATAATTCCTTCTTCTGCGCATCATTCAGGCGCTTCTCCGCAGCCTCCATCAGATCGCCGAAGTGGGGCAGGCAAAAGCCCTTGCTCTGTCTGAACAGTTCTTTGAATTCATCATCTTTTTTCAGCATGTCGAAAAACACATCCAGATACCGGCCGTAGATCTCCTTAAAATGATCGCATACATAACAGCTGTCGGTTTTTTTGCGGATCCAGGCCCCGAGGGGAGTCTGTGGTGTGTTGTCACCCGCCATGTCCGTCTTTTTCATACGGCTGAGCATAGAGGTCTTGCCCGGTGTGAAATCCTTCAGCTCCTTCGTCAGCTCCTCGTTCAGCTTTTTCATATGCGTGCTAAGGATCCAGGCACTGCCCAGACGGTTACCGTAATCATACATCATCTTAAAATGATGCCTGCAAAAACCCGTTGCATCGGTAGCAGCGCGGATGTCATCCTCCATGTAGGCAGAGCCTAAAATAAAAGAGATGGCGTGCTGTTCCGCGGAGCGTTCCAGGTTGCAGAAGGGGCACTCGTCACCGGCGCGGAAGGCTTCGGTGAGAGGAAAAGTGGCAATATTTTTGTTCATGGGGACCTCCTTGTTTAATGATTATTCTCGTGATCCGATTTATGCAATTGCAAAATTTTACGCGGATTACTCCGGAAGCGGCAGAAACCGGGGATTGCGCTTTTCAAACACCGTATAGTGCGTAAATCCTGCCTCCCGAAGGATGCGGGGAACCTTGGAAAAATCATAAGCCACGTGCTCCGGCGCGTGGGCATCGGAGCCGATGGTAATGATCTCTCCGCCGAAGGAGCGGTAGTGCTTTAAAATATCCTCGCAGGGATTCGGGTGGCCAAGCCCATATTTAAAGCCGCCGGTGTTGATCTCAATGCCCTTGCCCATTTCAATGAGCTTCTTTAAAATGGCATCCAGCACATCCGCATAGGCCTCATAGGAATAAAACTTGTTCGTGTTCGGACCGTAGCGCACCACATAGTCGATATGACCGTACACATCGAAGTCCGAAAAACCATCAAGATTTTCAAGAATGGATTCGAAATAACGCAGATAGGCTGCGTGTTCCTCGCGTCCGTCAAAAAAGGTCCGGTCATAGGGATCCTGACCATCGATCACATGGGAAGAGCAGATGACCTGGTCATAGTCGTGCGTGCGTACAAGCTCCTGCAGCTTCCCGTGCAGCTGGGGCTGGACACCAATCTCGATGCCGTGAAGCACCGGAAAAGCTCCCTCATATTTTTTCGAAAGAGCAAGTATTTTCTTCTCATAAGCATCCGGATCCAAAAGAAACAGATCCGGAGGATCAGCCGGAAAATCGTAGTCCAGATGATCCGTAAAGCAGATGCCGTCCAGCCCGGCGGCCTGCGCAGCTTTTATCATGTCCTCCGGATCAGCTTCGCTGTCACCGGAAAAATAGCAGTGCATGTGTGTATCCCACAGCATTTCATTCATCTCCTTTATCATTTGCTGCCGATCCTTCCTCTTGGATCAGAAGCATTTCTCATACCATTGTGTAAAGTTTTGCACAAAATGTCAAGCCATAGAAGAGATACATAGATAATAATTTAACAAACTAAGAATAAGGGCTTGAATTTTTGTTCATAATTTAGTACAATGACAACAGATTGGGCGTGTCCCATTTGCAAAAACAACATTATTAATTCTTAGGAGGAATTCAAAATGGCAGTAAGAGTAGCAATTAATGGTTTTGGCCGTATCGGTCGTCTTGCTTTCAGACAGATGTTTGGAGCAGAGGGTTATGAAGTAGTGGCAATCAACGATTTAACAAGCCCTAAGATGTTAGCACATCTGTTAAAGTATGATTCATCACAGGGTAAGTACGCTTTAGCAGATACCGTAACTGCTGGCGAGGATACCATTACCGTTGATGGAAAGACCCTCAAGATCTACAAAGAGCCCGATGCAAACAACTGCCCTTGGGGTGAGTTGAACGTAGACGTAGTATTAGAGTGCTCTGGTTTCTACACCAGCAAAGAAAAGGCTCAGGCTCACATCAATGCCGGCGCTCGTAAGGTTGTTATCTCTGCACCTGCAGGAAACGATCTTCCTACTATCGTATACAATGTAAACCACACAACCTTAAAGCCTGAGGATACCATCATTTCCGCAGCTTCTTGTACAACAAACTGCTTAGCACCTATGGCTAAGGCTCTGAACGATTTAGCAGGCATCAAGTCCGGTATCATGAGCACCATCCACGCTTACACCGGAGATCAGATGATCCTTGACGGACCTCAGAGAAAGGGTGACTTAAGAAGATCCCGCGCAGGCGCTGTAAACATCGTTCCCAACTCTACCGGAGCTGCTAAGGCAATCGGCTTAGTTATCCCTGAGTTAAACGGAAAGCTGATCGGATCTGCTCAGCGTGTTCCTACCCCTACCGGATCTACCACTATCTTAGTTGCAACTGTTGAGAAGTCTGTAACCAAGGAAGAGATTAATGCAGCAATGAAGGCAGCTTCTACCGAGTCCTTCGGCTACAACGAGGATGAGATCGTATCTTCTGATATCGTAGGAAGCACCTATGGTTCAATCTTCGATGCAACCCAGACCATGGTTGGTGAGGACAACTTAGTACAGGTTGTTTCATGGTATGACAACGAGAACTCTTATACTTCACAGATGGTTCGTACAATCA
>JAQYOU010000002.1 GCA_028727105.1 bacterium | reverse complement strand
TGAGATCTTTAATTTTGTCATGTTAACTTAATGACATTGACCGGAGTGGTACGGCTCTTTTCTTTTTCTGATATTTTCAGATCGTATGGATCTGTGTAGGCGAAAGGGAAAGACCTGTGATCCAGTTATCAATATATCCTGCGGGCGAGGATGCACGATAGAAAATATTCAGGCTGTTCATCGGAACTCCGGCAAAGGAATCCGTCGCGATGCTGGTGATGCCGGTTCCGGGGATCGTGAGGATCGATAATCTGATGCAGTTATAAAATGCCATATTGCCGATCTTTGTCACGCTGGTCGGGATCGTGAGATTGCTGATGGCGTAGCAATTATAAAAGCAGCGGTCAGGGATGGATGTCAGTGTTGCGGAAAAGCTGACGGAGCTTAACTTTTCACAGCCGGAAAAACAGCCGGCTCCAAGTGTGGTCAGCTTGTTTCCGAGAGACGCATTTCCCAAGGACTTGCAGTCCATAAAACATTCCGTACCCACCGTCAGAACACCCTTGCATCCGTTGATGCCCAGCAGGGAATCGCAGCCTTTGAATGCGCAGTCCCCGATGGATGTAAGCGCATCCGGTGCATAGAAGGTGAGAAGCTTGTCGCAGTCATAAAAAGCGTAATTTCCGATGGTCTTTAACCCGGTGGGAATGACAAACATCGTCAGCGCATCGCAGTTGTAAAACGCATATTCGCCAACGGATTCAATTCCGGACAGGTCCGGGAGTGTTTCCAGCACATTGCATTCGTAAAATGCATAAGCGCCCAGTGAAGAGATGGCGCCGGATGCTTTGATCTCCCGCAGCATGTGACAGCCGTAAAAGGTGGAGTCACCGATCCTTGTCACACCGGAGGGAAGGGTGATGCTCACCAGTCCGTCGCAGCCCTTGAACAGTCCGTCTGCAAGCTCGGTGACGGGATAGCCTTCGATGGTTTCGGGGATCACAAGATCCGCTTCGGAGATGCGCAGCAGCTTGTTGATCGTTACTTTTCCGTATTTTACCTGATATTCATAGGTTTTTGCGTAGTCAATGGATACCGTGACCTTGCATTTTTTTGTTGTTTTTCCAACGGTAGCTGAAATGACGGCATTTCCGGGAGCCTTCGCGGTCACCTTTCCCTTTTGGGACACGGTGGCTACAGACTTTTTGTTGCTCTTCCAGGTGACCTTTTTCTTTGTCCCTGTCAGCTTTAACGTGGCACTCTTACCTTCGAGGAGCGACAGGGATGTCTTGCTTAGCTTGATGGCTGCTTGTGTGTCCGTAGAAAGTGTGCAGGTAACACACATCGTGAGCACAAGCAAAAGCAGCGCAGAACGCAATTTTTTCATGTAAAAACCTCCTTCGTTGAAACGACCGGTCCTTTGACACGAGGGGTGCGGACCGGATGATCATAAATATTATAACACAATTCCCGTGGGATGTGTTATAATATTGTTGACTTGTAAACATTTTGCAGAACAAATAGTTATTGTTCACACCCACGTCACGCACTCCGCTGCGGGGCGTGGAGAGAACGTGTAAAGGAGCCAATGCTTCCCTGCCATGCCGCAGGCATCTTCAAATGCAGGGAAGCCCGTTACTGGAACGAGGTACGAGTGAACAGTAACAACAAAAAGCGAGGAATACAGCATGAAACAAAGAATTCTGGCAGGCGTGCTACTTGCGGCGCTTGCTGTGAGTGCAGAGGCGCCGCAGCTGCTGCAGGTACAGGCTGCGCAGGTGCGAGCGGAAGAGGCTTCCGGACTGCTGGCGGCAGCAGTTGACGACATGGAGGAGGGCTCTTACGCGGAAGGCGAGGCGCTCATTTCGCTGGAGGCAACATCAGCCGCGGTACTAACAAAGGAAGGAACGTATCGTTTTGATCCGGATGTCAGGATAGAGACGGTCAGTGATTTCGGAACGGATGCAGAGACCGGAAAAGAGAACTATATTGTGCATCTGACATCAGACAAGTATACAACGGAGGAACTGATGGAGCTTGCGCTTTCGCAGTATTATGTGAATGGCGTCAGCGCCAATAATTATCGGCAGATCTGCGCGGCCGATCCATACGCGGATGCACAGTGGTATCTGGACGGATCCGGTGCACAGAGCAAGGGAATCCGGCTGTCGAAGAAGAATGTGACGGAAAAGGGTACGCCGGTGATCGCAGTGATCGACACGGGTGCTGATTATACACATCCGGATCTGGCAGACAGCATGTGGGTCAATCCGTATCCGGGTACACTGGAGGGAATCTACGGATACGATTTCGGAGACGGGGATGCGGATCCCATGGACAAAAACGGACATGGAACCCATGTTTCCGGGATCGCAGCGGCAAAGAGTGATAACGGTGTTGGCATTGCCGGCGTCTCTGATGCAAAGATCATGGCACTGAAAACGGTCAGTGACAACAACACGGAGATGTCGGATTCATCCATCATCCGCGCATATGAGTATATTTATGATGCAATGGAGGCAGGCGTGAATGTGAAAGCGGTCAACTGCTCCTGGGGCGGCAGCTATGATTCAAACGGCATGCTGGCGAAGGCCATCGAATCCGTTGGAAAGCTGGGTGCGCTGTCAGTATTTGCAGCCGGAAATGACCATGTGAATTGGGACAATGTGACGAAGGCAAAGCCGACTCCCTATGACCTGAACAGCCCGTATGTGGTGATCGCAGGCGCTTCAGATGAATCGGATAACGCGGCATTTTTTTCTGATTACGGAGCGACATCCGTAGATCTGTTTGCCCCCGGAAGCAACATGCTTTCTACATATACACAGAACCTTTATCTGCCGGGCGTCTATGACCGGGCGACGAGGGAAAAGCTTTCCGCATATTATAACAGCTTTGGTGAATCAAGTGAGAACATTCTGCCGCAGGGACAGACCTGGCAGAATTATTATACGGCGCAGCAGATCGGAGTGACCACAGACTACACGGTCATCATCACTCAGGAGGAGCAGGCGGGTAACGGGTATTTGAAGCTTGTGGTCCGTAGAAACAGCTTCCGCTTGTCGGCGGGAAGCGAGATCGCCGGTTCGGTTTATGTGGATGTGACGGATCTGAATCTGGATCCCAACGCAACCTACTACGTTTCCTTCCGCAATGGTGAGGGAAGCGGAGACAAAGTGCTCTGGAGTGATAATAACATGGTCAGCAGTCCCGGAAAATCCAGATTTGTGACCAGTGGAGGCAGAACCTACATGAGGATTGTCGGACTGGATATTCCGGCACAGTCAACCGGCCTGGATAATATCTGGTATCTGGATGACTTTGCTATATCAAAGGCAGACCAGGATCCGCAGGTGTTTGGAGCCTACACGCGCATGGACGGCTCCTCCATGGCAGCACCGGTTGTCAGCGCAGCGGTGGCAACCCTGGGTGCGGCGAACCCGACACTTTCTGCAAAAAGTCTGCGTACACTGCTTTTGAAATGTGTCCGCAAGGTCAGCAGCCTTTCGGGAAAATGCATCACAGGTGGTGTTTTGGACGCGTCGAAATTTGTGACTCTTTCCACGAAGGTCACATTAAATAAGACCAGCGCAACGCTGCGCTATGGAAAAACCCTGACGTTAAAGGCAAAGGTGTCACCGACTTATGTGACAAACACAAAGGTAACATGGAAATCCAGCAATACCAAATATGCAACGGTGAGCAGTAAGGGTGTTGTGAAGGTGAAAAAGGTCGGCATCGGCCATACGGTGAAGATCACTGCGACTGCGGCGGACGGAACCGGAAAAAAAGCGGTGTGCACTATCAAATTAAAAAAATAATGGGGGATTGCGATGATGAAAAAAATCATTCGGTATTTGACATGTATCGTCCTGACAATGGGGATGGCTCTTGGAACTTTGGTGCTTGCACCGGATACGGCGCAGGCGGCAAGTGCCTATGTGTATGAATATTCAGACATGATCGGACAGGGTGGTTACATTTATTATATCCGGTCATCGGCGAGTGGACCTAGCGCTTCCATCTGGCGGATGAAGGTGGAAACCGGTGAAACATCGAAAGTCGTTTCTGCTCCAAGAGGGATCGTAAAGCTGATCGTGTCCAGACAACAGCTGTATTATGTAACGAGCAATGACAAGGGACAATGGGAGGTGCGTTCCTGCCCGTTAAATGGCGGAGCATCCGAGACGGTCTGCGAAGGCTTTGCATGTTATGCGGACACGGCGAGCGTGTACGTGATCAGATACCTGGATGACAAAGCATATCTGTACAGAAGGGATCTGGAAAGCGGTGAGGAAACCCTGATCAAGGCGACAAAGAAAGACCAGACACTGGATTATGTGTGCAACATCGGAAGCCAAAGCTACTATTATCTGTATGATGTTGCGTCTGATAAATTGTATATATTCTGTCTGAACACGACCGCTGCGAATCAAAAGCTGATCCGCATCGCGGCAGAGAAGCGTGTAGTAAAGGGTTCTACCGGGAGGCTTCTGGTCTCAGATATCAAACAGATCGATCAGGAGCTGTACTATGCTTTCGGTTCCTATGAAGGCAGTGGAAGCTTCTGGAACGGCACGATCAAAAAGCTGACGGTTGACGGCGCGAAAAAGACAGTTGCAAAGCTGGTGGAAGATAAGCAGATCATTGCCGGCAAGAGGCAATTGTATTATCAGGATATGAAGGGGAATGCATATAAATATGATCTGAAGACCGGAAAAAAGGCGAAATATTCCCTGAAATTTGAAAATAATATCAGCTATACGGTGCTTGGTGACAAGACCTATCTGGTAGATACTTCTAATAAGAAGAAGATTGTGCTTTCGCGTTTTAATTCCGGGACGGATCGTGAGGTATTGACCAGCTTTCTTACGATCCCTTTCAAACAGAAGGCGAACATTTCATACAGTGTCAGCATCAAACAGGTTGGCATTTATTATGCCATCTGTGTGACCGGAAGGGATTTTACGGATATGAGCTACGGCTGGCGCGGGAAACTGGTCAGCATGAACTGGTATATTGCAGACAGCAACGGAAAAGCGCTGAGATCCTTCCAATAGGACCGGTCAGAAAATGAAAAACGAAAGGAACAAATAAGAAAATGACAGAGAATCAGACACGGATGAAAGAAATAGAGGAGCTGTTAACAAAATACAAAGCAGGGATCACGCAGGAACAGTCAGCAGAACTGATGGAAAAGATCCGCGGTGCACGTTTTATCGTGCCGGTGACTTTTCCCAAGGACGAAACGCTGGCTGCGATGCAGGAGGAGCTTGCGCGCACCGGGCAGCCGGTTCGTATTCCAAAAGATGCAAAGCCGATCCCGATCCTGATCCAGAATCCGAACAAGGAGCAGTTTCTTGCCGTGTATACGTCCTTTGCGCAGCTGCCGAAGGAAGGGAATGCCAACGGTGTGATCGAGATGACCTTTGAGGTTTGCATGAATTATGTGAAAAGCTCAAAGGTGCCTGTGGTCGGTGTGGTGATCAATCCTTTTTCCAACAATTTTATCATCCGTCCCCGCAAGGATCAGCAGGTTACTCCGGCGCAGTTTCATGTGCTTGCGCGCAAAAATATTGAATATGTGCTTTTGCCCCACAGTATCTATACCAAGGGCAAGGAATATTTTGACGGGATCGACAGCGAGGTGCTGCTTCAGTTTTTCAAGGATCAGTATCAGGGTAAGCTGCCGCTTCCCTATACCAAGGATGATTTCGAAGTCATGCAGCTTGGCATCAGCCCAAAGCTTGATCTGATCCACATGTCCATGCCGACGAAGAAGCTGGAGCAGGGCGGGTGTATCCGCGTGTATGCAACCTGGCACAAGGAAGCGGAGCATGCCGGGTATTACATGATCGTGCGTGGGGAGGACAAATCCCAGCGTCATTTCTTCTATATGGATGAGAGCGGAAAGACCACTGACCTGGGCGAGGCTCCGGTGGAGAGCGTGGAAATGCAGCGGGTGATGGATCTTGAACTCGAAAGATACGAGAACTAAACTTATAGATAGTAGAAAGGACGTAACGGTTTGAAACGGTTACGAGAGGACAGAAAACGATGGCTGGAATCATATGGTTTGTGGTCGTTATATATATTGTGATCCGATGTATCAGTGCATCAAAGAAAAATCAAGATCAGGCAAAGCCGAATGTACCGCGGAAGCAGTCGGTGGCAGGCAGGAGCAGAAGCGGACAGATGAACCGCACACAGCAGCAGAACCGGACCGGAACCTGGAGCGGAAACGGAAATATGTCGCGCCCTGCGCAAAACCATCGGACAAACGTTGGACAGACCGGGCGTACATCCACGCAGAAGAGCCGGAGCGTGCAGGAGAATTCCATCCTGCAGAAGGCGAAGGCGAATGTTTCCGGAACGTTTGAGGACGATGCATTGCAGGCACGGGGCAGCGCAGACTTAAACCGTGTTCCCCTTGGCAACGAGATTATGAAGGACAAGGCGGAGGCGCGCCATATCCACAGCGAGCATGAGACAGATCATGGTGCGGAGCTGAAAAACCAGGCCGGTGTGGATGATTTTGATACGTATCACCTGATCGATGAGGTCAATGACCTGATCGTAAAGGGCTACAGTGGGAATCTGGAATTTGAGAGGGATTTTCTGGCGGAGGCAACAGATATGCTGAACCGGATGTATGGCTGAGTGACGGATCTCGCAGTCAGACTTGAATATTTGTGCTGGAAACAGTAGGAACCGGAGGAAAGAATATGGAAGGAATCAATGAGAAGGTACAGCCTGTAAACGGCGAAGCAGCTTCAGGGACAGAAGAGCAGAAGCCGGCGCAGTTTGATGCGCTGATGGCATTTTTGGATGCGGATACTTATGAGGAGAAGCTGGAGATCCTTTATCGTATGCAGCTGGATCTGAATGATTATCTGATCGATACAATGGCGGTCTCGCTTGATGTAGTCATCCCAGAGGGTGATATTGATGAACGCTATCGTCAGCTGAAAGGATGTCTTCAGGCAAAACAGAAATATGAGATCAATCGTTTCCGCTAGGAAATGAACAGATGGATACCTGCACGAAATGAGCCGGTCGGATCACAGTTTGTAATCCGGCCGGCTCATTGTGCTGTTGTGATAGCGGGTGTCATAGGTCACATCTTTCCCCAGCCACTTAGGCGGAACAAAAGCGTTTGCCTCTTCCTCGCTTTCAAATTCGACTTCTGCTAAGATCAGCGGTGCCAGATCGCCTTCAAACACATCAAGCTCCACCGTGAGCCTGTCATCCAAAGGGATCAGATAACGGCGTTTTTCGATCACGCGTCCGTCAGCCTTCGGCTTTAAATGCTCATAACTCTTCGCGTTCAACGGCAGATTGTACTCTTCTCTGGCAAGCAGCCCCCGCGACTTATAGGTCATATAATATTCCTCGTCTGAGCGGCGGATGCGAACGACCGGATCCGTGTTCAGATAACCCTGCTCGATCCGGTGCATCTCATAATTCTCCAGCTGCTCCGGCAGTTCTTTCGGCAAAAATTTGCGCTCGATCTCCATGTGTGGTGCCTCGCTTTCTTTGCTTTTCTAATTCAAATATCCGGCTACCAGTATACATCATAGAAGGGCATGGATGCAAGCGCATCTGCGAATTGCGCCGATTGCATTGCAGCGTCCTGTTATAGATGTTTGCCATAGACCTCTGACACCGCAACAGAGCTTTGCCAGTCGGTTATGCTCTGCGGGTAAATCACGCGGCAGGCACAAAGTCCAAGCAAAATCAGCTTGGCTTTGCTGCCTTGTGACTGGCTGATATACATATTTTCCGCGCGAACCCGCCGCATAAACGACCTGTCAAATCCTCTGTTGCGGTGCACGAGGTCTGAGAGCTACAGATATGTTCAAGACGCTGCGATGCAATATCGCTGGTAAAACATAGCGGATATTGAAAAAAGTGGTGGAATATGTCATACTAAATTGGAATTATGACAAAAATTATGCAGCAAAGGAGCGTGTATATGATGAGTAAAAAAGTAGGAATGATGGTGGCAAACGGTTACGAGGAGGTGGAAATGCTGACAGTTGTGGATCTGTTGCGGCGTGCCGGCATGACCTGCGATATCATATCCGTGACCGGAGGAAAGGAACTGACAAGCTCACATAAAGTGACGGTGATCGCGGATCTGCTCTATGAGGAAGCAGATTTTGGCTGCTATGATGCACTGGTGATCCCCGGAGGAATGCCCGGTACCACCAACCTTGGACAGCATGAGGGTGTGTGCGGGCAGCTGAAAAAGGCATATGCGGATGGCAAACTGATCGCAGCGATCTGCGCAGCGCCGACAGTGTTCGGAAAACTCGGACTGCTGGAGGGCAAAAAGGCAATCTGCTATCCCGGCATGGAGGATCAGCTGACCGGTGCGATCGTGACGTATGAGCCGGCTGTGCGTGACGGGAACATCATCACGAGCCGTGGAATGGGAACGGCGATTGATTTCGGACTGGAGATCCTTGCATATTACGAGGGCAGGGACGAGGCAGCTGCAATGGCAGAAAAGGTCGTATATGAGGCATAGACCATGGAGAAAAGGAAAGACAAAAAGAAAAAACCTTATATGATGCCGCAAGATCAGCTCACTCAGACGACCGGGTGGCTGGGGACGATCTTTCTGGCGACGGTGGCGGCTCTGTTTATTCTGGTGGGCGGAGTCATGCTCTTTGTGGACGGCGTCAAAGAACTGTATCTGATCTATATGATCAGCGCACTTCTCATCGCGCTCGGTATCGGGCTGATCGTAAAATATTTTGTGACGGAGGCGTATCGCAGCGTGCACGACTATGGCTTTTCCGGAGGCGCACTGATCGTGATCCTCGGAGGCTGTGCGCTGGCGCGCGCCGGGCAGTTGACCATGCAGATCGCGGCTTTTGTAGGGCTTTTGGTGCTCTCTGTGGCAGTCGTGATGCTCCAGCAGGCGATGCAGCTGCACATTATGAGGAAAAAAGTGTGGACAGTTGTGCTGGCGATCTCGCTTGTGACATTGCTGTCATCCGTGCTGCTTTTGTTTGACATCAGCGCCGTGACCGGAAAAGTGGAGGGCTTCGAATACTGGGTACTGCTCGCCGCCGGTGTGCTGACACTGCTCTGCATGCTGATCTCCGGCATCGGTGTCAGGATATTCCTGCATCAGGAGCGGGATGAGATGCTGCGCATGCACAAGGAACAGCAGCTTGCTTTCGCGCGCGAGGAGGATCAGAAGCGTCTCGAGAGTACAATGAAGAAGATCGAAGACGAGAGTGAAAGTGAGAAAACAGAATAGGACT
>JAQYOU010000001.1 GCA_028727105.1 bacterium | reverse complement strand
ATGGAGGACAGAATTTGTATTGGATGTTGAAAGATAAGATTGTTTCCGGGAATAGATTTACAATATATCAACACCCAAATTATTCTGATGAACAAAAAAAAGAAAACGACAGTGGAATCGTTTGAAAATAAAAAAGTTTTCATTTTCCGGAAAATCCGCTATACTATCAGTAAGTATAGCGGATTTTTTGCAGGAGGGAGCATATGGCAAGAACAGTTGCGATCGGGATACAGGATTTTGAGAAAATCATAGAAAATCATTGTTTCTATGTGGATAAGACTCATTTTATTAAGGAGTGGTGGGAACGTCAGGATGATGTAACTCTGATCGCCAGACCACGCCGCTTTGGAAAGACACTGAACATGAGCATGCTGGAGAAATTTTTCTCCGTGGAGTATGCAGGAAGAGGGGATCTGTTCGAGGGATTGTCCATCTGGCAGGAAGAAAAGTACCGTGAGCTGCAGGGGACATATCCGGTGATCAGCCTGTCCTTTGCGAATGTGAAGGAGACGGATTACCGGACGACGAGTTACCGTATTCGTCAGCTTTTGATGAAGTTATACGAGAAGCATTCATTTTTGCGGAAGTGTGACCTGCTTTCGGATGCGGAAAAACAGTATTTTGAACGCATGGCATCCGATATGAGTGAGGAAGACGCATCACTCGCCCTCTACCAGTTATCAGATTTTCTATACCGATACTACGGTAAAAAGGTCATCATCCTTCTGGATGAGTATGATACGCCCATGCAGGAGGCGTATGTACAGGGATTCTGGGATGAGTTAGTTTCTTTCACCAGAAGCCTTTTCAACTCCACGTTCAAGACGAATCCGTATCTGGAGCGGGGGCTCATGACCGGAATCACCCGCGTGAGCAGGGAGTCGATCTTTTCGGATCTCAATAATCTGAAAGTCGTAACGACAACCTCTGATGAATATGCTACAGCCTTTGGATTTACGGAAGAAGAGGTATTTGCTGCGCTTGACGAGTGTGGTTACAGTGAAAAAAAGGAGACCGTGAAGCGCTGGTATGACGGCTTTATTTTCGGAGAACAAAGGGATATCTACAATCCGTGGTCGATTCTGAATTTTCTTGATACAGGAAGAATTGGGACCTACTGGGCGAACACCAGCAGTAACAGCCTGGTGAGTAAGCTGATCCGTGAGGGAGACCGGCGGGTAAAGACCACATTTGAGAAGCTGCTGCGGGGAGAGACGATTACGTGCCCCATTGATGAACAGATCGTATATAACCAGTTGGATGGAAATGAGGCGGCCATCTGGAGTCTGCTTCTTGCCAGCGGTTATCTCAAAGTGTTAAAGGTAGAAGAAAAGTCGGTGGCAGGAAAGCAGGCCATGTATGAGCTGGAGCTTACCAATGAAGAAGTGAAAGACATGTTTTATGGGATGGTGCAGGGCTGGTTTAATCCTGCGAAGGGGGATTACAACGACTTCGTGGAGGCTCTGCTTGCCGACAATGTGGATGCGATGAATGAGTATATGAACCGGATGACGCTGCTGATGTTCAGCAGCTTTGACACCGGAACGATACCTTCCAGATCTCAGCCGGAGCGTTTTTACCATGGCTTTGTGCTGGGACTGATGGTAGACCTTGCAGACCGGTATGTGGTCACCTCCAATCAGGAAAGCGGCTTTGGAAGATATGATGTGATGCTGGAACCAAGAGACAAAAACGATGATGCTATGATTCTTGAATTTAAGGTATTTAATCCGAGAAGAGAGACCTCACTGGAGGACACCGTACAGTCTGCCCTCGCACAGATCGAAGAAAAGCAGTATGAAGCAGCCCTGATCGCCCGGGGCATCCCGGCAGAGCACATCCGCAGGTATGGGTTTGCCTTTGAGGGGAAACAGGTGCTGATCGGGTGATACGTTCATGCCCATTTTTGTATGATTTTTACCTGACTTTGCAAAAAAATTGTAATTTAAAAACAGATAAGTTATGCTGTTTCTGTTGCAGAATCTGCAAAAGACAGGTGAAAGGAGATAAAACAGAATGAAAAGAGAACATAAAAACGCAATCAGAAGGGCTGTGCTGTTTGGCTGTCTGATCGGTGCTGTGTTACTGACGGCATGTGGAAAGGAGCAGAAGAAGGATGTTTCTTCCATCACGATAGACGATCTGATCGCAGCCAATACCAGGGAGGCGCTTCTTGGCAAATATGATGTCGTTCGTGTAAAGAGGACGATAGACGGGGAGGAAGAAGCGGATCGATATTATACAAAAGATGATTATTACGATGATATTGCCAGAATGGAGACAGAAGACCCGGATATCTATTTTATGAAATACCTCAATCAGCACGGCGAGAGCTACCGCTATTATTACGATGCTGATGGAACTGTGCAGCTAGCTTATGAGTGGTATGCAATGTCCGAGGACGAGGCCAAGACAGAAAAGTGGGATGCGTCATCTGCGGATATTATCATTTCAAAAGAAGCGACAAAGCAGGAGAAGATCATGTCCGTTGCAGACAATGAGGACGGAACACTGACGATCATGACAGAGCTCGGGCTCGATGGACTTCAAATGGCAATGGGTGAAGTCGACGAGGACTGGGAAAAATTACAGATCGCGTATGTTGTGGACGCGAAAACGCTGGAGATTCAGAGCATGGATGAGACGATCTGCCTGACGGATGGAAGTCAGGAGACAACTACCCATATGGAAATGGAAACAAATGTGAAGGAACCGGAAGCGATGCGTCAGATGATCGATGAGGCTGCAAAGCTGCAGAAAGACACACCTGAGAATCCTCGTACGATCACAGCCATTTATGATCCGGGGACAGAGGAAGAATATGAGATTTCTTTCACGATCGATCGCGCATACAGAGTAATGCCTTACATAAGGAACGGATATCAGATGTATCTGGATCCCGATGGAAAAGATCCCTATGTAGGCGGCGACGGAATCAGTGATGTGACCATGTATGGTCTGAAACAGTAATATAAGGCTTTCACAAGGGAGAAAATGATGAGAATACTTTACTTTGATATCGCGGCATTTATTATACTTGTGATCATTATGATCTCCCTGATCTTCCGCAAGATGCTGAGCGGTAGGGCGAACCGGTTTTACGCAGTACTTTTGACACATATGATCATTACGACGATCGTTGACTTCTGGGCAGAGTCCTATGGCGTATGGATCCCGGCCACGGAATCTAATATGCCGCTGCGTCTGGTGATGTGTTATATTTATTTCTTCCTGCGAAACCTGACAACGCCGCTGTACCATCTGTTTATCTGTACAGTCACAGATACATGGCATATTCTGAAAAAAAACAAATGGCTGCAGGCGGTGCTGATCATACCGTATGCGATCATCTGTGTGACACTGCTTACAAATCCGTTTCATCATATGACATTTTATTTCGATGAAAACCTTGTTTATCACAGAGGACTATTGATCTATGTGCTGTACGCGGCTTCATTTTTCTATCTTGTGTGTGGAGTCGCTTATCTGATCCGGTATAAAAAGATGGTGACGAACGATAAGTTTGTTGCGCTGATGCTCATGTATCCCCTCAATGTGCTGGCGGTCCTCATCCAGCTGTTTTTGCTGCAGTATCTGGTGGAGATGTTTATGACCTCGCTGACGATGCTTCTGGTGGTGCTCGTGATCCAGCGCCCGGAGGAGATCATCAATCCGCTTCTGGGTGTGCGAAGCTATATTGCTTACACGACGGATATGAAAAAGGCCTTTTCCATCCAAAAGCCGGTTCGGATCGTATTTGTAAAGATCACAAATTATCGTGCACTTTTATCGATCCTGGAATATGATACCTGTATGCTGTTGATGAAGAAGATCGGAGCAGAGCTGGTGCAGTCTCATAAAGAAGAACATCTGCCTATGGATCTGTATTATCTTGAGAACGGATTGTTTGCACTTGTGACAGAAAAAGAACTGCCGGAAAAGATCAAGGCAGTAGCACAGCGGCTGTCAACAGCTGTTACAGTGGAAAAACAGGTTGGACAGCTTCAGATAGAACTGGATCCCTGCATCTGCATTCTGAGATGTCCGCAGGACATTGATGATTACGAACAGCTGCTGACTTTCGGAACTTCCTTTCACACCTATCTCTCGACGGGCGGAGTGGTCAACGATCTGGGGGAGGCAACGGATCGGTGCATGTTCCGATTGCGCAGTGAGATCGACAGTATCATCAGCAATGCCATTTCAGACAGGCGTTTTCAGATGTATTACCAGCCAATCTATTCTGTCAAAGAAAAAAGATTTTTATCTGCGGAGGCTTTGATCCGGTTGCAGGACGAGAAATACGGATTTATCTCGCCGGAATTGTTTATTACCGCCGCAGAAAAGAACGGAACGATCCTTCAGATTGGAGATTTCGTTCTGGATGAAGTGTGCGCATTTCTGTCAAGGTGTGAGAGAGATGGATTGCCGATCGACTATATCGAGTTGAATCTGTCGATGAACCAGTGTATGCAGGCGGATCTGAAGGAAAAAGTGCTGTATTACATGAACAAGTATCATTTGCGGCCGGATCAGATCAATCTGGAGATCACGGAAACCGCTGCCAATACAGCGCAGGATATTGTAGAAGCGAACATACAGGATCTCGCAAAAGAAGGCATTTATTTCTCGCTGGATGATTACGGCACCGGTTATTCCAATATCAGTAGGATCATGTCGCTTCCATTTCATATCGTCAAGCTGGATAAGAGTCTTGCCGACAAGGTCGATGACAGCAGGATGAAGATTCTGCTAAAGAATACCATTCGCATGTTAAAGGAGATCGGAATGGAGATCGTCGTAGAGGGCGTGGAAACGAAGGAGACTTTACAGCAGTTCACGGAGCTTGGATGTGATTATATTCAGGGATATTATTTTTCAAAAGCTTTGCCGGAGCAGGAGTTTGTGGAATTCATACGTGAGTCGCAGGGAATATGCTCGTCATAAAATGAAAGACTATCCTTTTGTCTAGTTTACTTTTTTGTGAGAATATGTATAATATTGTCGGGTGTCGGAGGGAGGGGAGAAGTCCACTCTCCGCGCCTGACTTTTTTTGTCATAGTCATATAGGAAACTTATCAGGAGATCTTTGAGGAGGAACGAAAGTGGGAAAAACAATCTTAGTTGTAGATGATGATGCGATGAATTTAAGAATGGCAGAAGTGATGCTCAAGAAAAAGGGTTATGATGTGAGAAAAGCGGATTCGGGGCAGACAACGCTCACATTACTGCAGGAGGAAACCGTGGATCTGGTTCTCTTGGATGTAGAAATGCCGGGAATGAGTGGATCCGAAACGTTAGATGCGATCCGGGCAAGAAGCGAACTGGCAGAGCTGCCGATCGCGTTTTTATCTGCTTCTGAGAATATGGAACAGGCCGTGGCGAACGGGGAATATGCGGTGCAGGGATTTATCAAAAAGCCGTTTCTGCCACAGAAGCTGTATGAGAGTGTGGATGCATTATTGGCGTAGAAATATATGACTGCACCCAAATCCCGGGCTGCGGCAGGAAGGAAGAGCATAACAATGAAACAAACAGAAACGATCAGAAAAACGATCAGGGCAGCGGTTTCGGTGACCCTGTTTTCAGCACTAGTATGCAGTCTGACTGCATGCGGTAGTCAGGAGGATGCAAAAGAGAATGGCGGAACGTATCATGTAGGAATCTGTCAATGGGAACAACATGCGGCACTGGATGAAGCTACAAAGGGCTTTCAGGAGGCCTTGACTGACAAACTGGGTGAGGAGGTAGCCTTTGATGTACAGATCGCGCAGGGCAGCACGCAGGACTGTCAGGAAATATTAAACGGTTTTGTAGCGGATGAGGCAGACCTGATCATGGCAAATGCGACATCTGCTTTAATGGCTGCTTCACAGGCCACGAACACGATACCGATCGTGGCCACCTCCATTACGGATTACGGAACGGCATTGAATATGCGGGAATGGACCGGGGCATCCGGTATCAATGTGACAGGAACCTCGGATCTGGCACCGATAGAGAGTCAGGCAGACATGATCATGGAGCTTGTCCCGGAGGCTGAAAAGGTCGGTATCCTGTATTGCTCTGCCGAGACAAATTCTATTTATCAGGCACAGAAGATGAGCTCCATTCTCACGGATAAGGGGATAACGATCGGAACCTATACGATAGCGGATAAGACGGAACTTGAGAAAGCAGCTCAGAAAGCGGCTTCAGAATGTGATGTGCTCTATATCCCCACTGATAACACGATCGCATCCCAAGCGGATACTTTGAAGGACATTCTGATTTCGGCAAAGGTTCCGATGATCGCAGGGGAGGAAGGTCTGTGTGAGGCAGGTGTTGCCACATTGTCCATCAGTTATTATGACATCGGTTATTCCGCTGGCGAGATGGCGTACGAGATTCTCACCGAGGGAAAAAATCCGGGCGAGATCGAAGTGCGTTACGCGGAAAATGTTACGAAGAAATACAATCCGGACAACTGTGAAGCGTTGGGAATCACGGTTCCGGATGATTATGAAGAACTGTAATGATGAAAACATACCGAAGCGTAGAGCGAAAATCGTCAGGTGGAGCGGTGAGAGATGTTTGAGCGGAAAAACGGTGGGCCGAAGAAAAAGTCTGGGTCCAGACATGGGAAAAAGTACAGTTACGGTTTTATTGGCGCGATATTTATTGTTCTGGTGATCGTGCTTCTTCTCAATGTTTTGCTGATCTATAACATGACTGTCAATCAGATCGAAGCGATTGGGCAGAACCAGATGAAAAGCATTACAAGAAATCTGCAGTCCATGCTTTCGGAAGCAGAATATATGACATCTGTTTTGGCGGATCATGTGGAGGAACGTATCGGTCAGGGTGCATCCCGGGAAGAGATGACCGATTTTTTCAGGGAGCAGAGCGCATTACAGAACCAGTTGTCTGATGGCAGTTGTATGAATGCCTTTCTGGTGAGGGACGACTACATTGTTTTGCCGGGTTATGACCTGCCGGATGGTTTTGATGTGACAGAGCGTATCTGGTATTCTGAGACGCTGAAGCTGGTTCCGGGAGATATCTATATATCCCCGCCCTATGTGGATCTTGTCACAGGCAATATGTGCTTTACGGTGTCCGAGCTTCTTTCTGACGGAAGAAGTATCGTGGCGCTGGATTTCACTCTGTCCGGAATCCAGGATTCTATCGAGGAGATGCAGAGTGATGGTAAGAGTGAGGCTCTTATTGTCAATGACGAGGGAATGATCATCGGATATGCGAATGCCGACACTCTCGGAAAAAGTATCGCTGAAGTATTGCCGGAATATGAGAAGGTGTTCCGCGAAGTGATCTCACAAGGGAACGAGCAGTTATCCTTTGACAGCAAAATTGACGGGAAGAAGAGCAAGGTATTTTTTGCACGTACACAGAACGACTGGTATCTGATCCTGAGTGTGCAGGAATGGGAACTGTATAAGGAAAGCTATCTTCAGCTGCTCAGAAATTCACTTCTGAACCTCCTTCTGATCGTGATCGTTGTTATGCTATATCTCCGCGCTCAGAATGATCGCATGCGAGCTGAAAAAGCTCTGGCTGTCAAGGAGGATTTCCTGTCCAACTTATCCGGGGAACTGAGATCACCGCTCAAACGGATCTTAAGCTCCAGCAACCGGAAATCTCTGAGCCTGAGTACCGACCTGAAAGATAATATGGACAGGATTCAGGAATCCGCGCTGCAGCTGTCTGGCATGCTAGACAATCTTTTTTCTTATTCCGGTCTCGCAAAGAGGGATGACGAACCCAAAAAGAAGATGTCGAAATCTGATAAAACTGCAGCGGAGTCCTATATAGGTAAAAGGACGCGCCTGCAGGTTACGGTAGTACTCATCCTTGCCATGTTTCTGGTTTTGTTCTTTTGTGACAAGATGCTCATAGATCTGGGTAAAACCCGTATGTCTGAAGAGGTAAGCAGCTATAATTCAGAGCTGATTGAGTGGATGGAGGACAGAAAGACCATATTGGAGATGTTCTGTTACTCCATAGCTTCACAGCCTGAATTGCTGGAGGATCGCACAAAAACCATCGAATATCTGAACGATATCGCCGGGAATTATCCTGAGATCTCCCTTGCGTATATAGGAAATCCGGATGCTCCCTGGAGGGTGATCATGAACAATGGATGGGAGCCGGGTGAGGATTACATCCTGCAGGCTTATCCATGGTATGCGGATACAATGAGTGACAGTGACGGCTTTTCTATTTCCAACCCCTACTATGACACGCAGGAGCAGAGATACTATCTGACTTTTTCCAAAAGAGTATACGGAAAAGACGGCACGTTTCTGGGTGTATTTGCCATTGATTTTAGTCTGGATAAACTAACAGAGGTCATGCAGAATACTTACTCTGAGGAGGGTTATGCGTTCCTAATCAGCAATAACGGCATAATCATTAATCACCCGAATGAGGAATATGAGCTTTCCGGAAACAGTTCCGTGAATGTTCAGAAACTGAATTACGAAAAGGTTTATTCACAACATTCAGAGATCGGTGTTTTGAAGGATTATGACGGAAAATATAAGGCGTGCATCTCGGAACACGATGACTTTTCCAACTTTACGATCATGGTGGTAAAGGACTGGTGGATCATCTACGGAGGGATCGTATTCTACAAAATAGCCTTTTTACTGCTGTTTGGCGTATGTATTTTTGCTGTCAGACATCTGATCCGCAGACTGCTGGTATGGCAGCGGGCGGTAAATGTGCGTTTAAGGGATGCGGCAGACGAAGCTGTGCAGGCGACACAGGCAAAATCCCAGTTTCTGGCGCAGATGAGCCATGAGATCCGCACGCCGATCAATGCGGTCCTCGGCATGAACGAAATGATCCTCCGCGAAAGTGAGGATGAAGATATTTGTGAATATGCAGAAAATATCCAGAGTGCAGGAAAGACGCTGCTGGCGCTGATCAACAGTATCCTTGATTTTTCCAAGATCGAGGACGGAAAAATGGAGATCATTCCGGTACAGTACGATACACTGGATCTGATCAGTGACCTGATAAATATGATCTCCGATAAAGCGGAGAAGAAGGATCTGCTGTTGGATCTGCAGATCGATGAAAAACTTCCCTATACCCTGTATGGAGATGATGTCAGAGTAAGGCAGATCATCGTCAATCTGTTGACGAATGCAGTGAAATATACAAAAGAAGGAAAAGTGACTCTGGTCATTCAAAGACAGGACGTGGCAGAAAATCCGGAAGATATACTCCTTCATGTGGAGGTGATCGATACCGGCATCGGTATCCGAAAGGAAGATATGGGCAGGCTCTTTGAATCCTTCCAGCGACTGGATGAGGAAAAAAATCACAATGTTGAGGGAACCGGACTTGGAATCTCCATTGTGCAGAGTCTGCTGAAAATGATGGGAAGCTCTCTGGAGGTGGAGAGCGAGTACGGCAAAGGCTCCAGATTTTTCTTTGATTTAAAACAGAGAGTCGTGGATCAGACGCCGATCGGCAATAATGTTCATCAGCGGGATAAACTGAGAAAAGAGAAGCGGGGATATCTCTGCGCTCCGGATGCAGAGATTCTGATTGTTGATGATAATGAGATGAATCTCAAAGTAGCAGTAGGATTGTTAAAGCGAAGCGAGATCAAAGTGGATACGGCATTGAGTGGCATGGAATCTATCCGAATGGTGGAGAACAAGCAGTATGACATCATTTTTATGGATCATATGATGCCGGAGATGGACGGTGTCGAGGCGATGAAGGCCTTGAAGGAAAGCGGATCCTTGCCGATCAATACAAAGATCATCGTAATGACTGCCAACGCGATTGCAGGCGCGAAGGAACAATATCTGGCAGAGGGCTTTGATGATTACCTTTCAAAGCCCATCGCTGCTGAAGAACTGGAAAAGACATTGGCAGAGTATCTTCCTGCGGAAAAGGTGAGCTACAAAAGCAAAGAAAAAAAGAAGGACACTCTGCCTGAGAAGGCGGCGCAAAAGCCGGCAGAACACGAGGCGGAAGACCAGAAGACAGCTGAGCCGGAGGTGATAGAGTTTGTGGAGCCTTCCCCGGATCCGGCAGATGAGGATTTTTTCACGCAGGAGGAATTACAGACCTTTGCTACAGAGGTATCGGAGCTGGATGTGAAAACGGGAATGCTCTATTGTGCCGAGAGTAAAATGTTTTACTTAGAGATGCTGGGTGAATTTGTGAGCGGCACGAAGGACGAGGAACTGACCGGATTTTTGCAAAATGAGGATTGGGATAATTACCGGATCACAGTGCATGCTTTGAAGAGTAATGCAAAGACGATCGGGGCAATGGAGCTTTCCGAGGAAGCAAGACTGCAGGAAATGGCAGCAAAGGAAAATCGCACGGAGGATGTATCTGCCAATCATCAGGCATTGGCAGAGCATTATAAAGAGCTGCAGGAAAGAATACGCAAGGTGTTAGGCTGAAAAAAGAAGCGGTGACAAAAGTCACCACTTCTTTTTTTCTTGATTGTGTATGCAGGAAATTTATGCATTTGCCATTTCAGCCAGTTCCTTCAGCATCTTCGGAAGATCGCTGCTCATGTTTTCATCGGAAAACTGACAGGTGCCGACTTTTTTGTGTCCGCCGCCGTTGTACTTGAGCATCAGACTGCCCACATCCAAAGTTGCTGTGCGGTTTAAGATACTGTAACCCACAGCTGCAGAACAACCCTTGCCACCCCGGCCGCTGACGATCCATGCAGAGATATTCTGCTCCGGATACATGCTGTAGATCATGAAACGGTTGCCGGAGTAGATGGGATCTACGTCTCGCATGTCGGAGATCAGAAGATTTCCGGCCGTAATGGTGTGTTCCTTTACCATCTCCACAAATTTTTCGGTCTGCTCAAAATAGGTATCGATACGTTCCTGTACATCAGGCATTGCCAGGATCTCGTCGGTGGTCATTGTGCGGCAGGCGTCGATGAGCTTTTCCATCAGCTGATAGTTAGAGATCGTGAAGTTGCGCCAGCGTCCCAGACCGGTACGGGGATCCATCAGAAAGCCGATCAGGATCCAGCCGGTGGGGTGCTGTACCTCGTCGATGGTAAGGTTTCCGGAATCTACTTTATCTACTGCTTCCATCATGTCATCAAACTGGGGGAAACGCTCTTTTCCACCATAATACTCATAAATGATCCGTGCACAGGAAGGGGTGATGCGGCTTTCTCCTTTGTATTTGCCCTCCAGCTGCAGACGTTCATGCTCGCTGGAATGATGGTCAAACCATAATCCGCAGCCCTCTACAAAGGGTACGTTTGCCAGACAGTCGTTTTCATTCACCTCAACCAGTCCGTCCTGTAAGTCCTTGGGATGTGCAAATTTCCAGTTATCGATAATGCCTGCCTCCTTTAACAGTGCACCGCAGGCAAGTCCGTCAAAATCAGATCTTGTGATCAGTCTCATACGTTTTTCTCCTTCCGTAGCAATGTTGCAGCTGCCTGT